>NZ_JBFAJO010000107.1:0-21319 GCF_040655255.1 Kitasatospora sp. NPDC050463 | reverse complement strand
ACCGAGGCGGTGGCGATCACCGGGGCGCCGACCAGGGTGGCGGCCTTGGCCAGGACGGCCACGTTGTTGCGCAGCTCGCGGACGTTGGTGTGGTTGACGATCTGCAGCAGACCGCTCTGGTGGTCCACCAGCAGCACCACGGCGTCCGCGGGGTCGATGAGGCCGTTGTTGCTCGACATGAGGTCTCCCTGGGGTGAGGGCGGGCGTCCGGCACGGGTCCGAACGCCCTCGTTTCACCAGCGGTGTTGTTGCGCTGATGAACTCTTCAACCCCGCTGCCACGGCGACCGCTTCCCATGTCCGGGAGATGACTTCAGATGACGGTAATCTCTATTGGAGATGGATGGGCTCGGTCGTAGAGGAGGGTGGGATGGATCTTCGGCAGATGGAGGTCGTGGTCGCGGTCGCCGAGGAGGGCGGCTTCAGCGCGGCGGCGCGACGCCTGAACGTCGTGCAGTCCGCGGTGTCCACCACGGTGCGCGCTCTTGAGCGCGAGCTGGGCGCACCGCTGTTCCACCGGACCACCCACCGGGTGTCCCTCACCCCAGCGGGTCAGGCGTTTCTCCCGGCCGCCCGTGCCACGTTGCAGGCCGCCGAACAGGCCCGAGCCGCCGTTGACCTGACCAAAGGAGAGCTCCGGGGAGAGATCACGATCGGCGTCATGCAGGGTCTGTACACCGGCCTCGCCCAGGCGCTGGCCGCCTTCCGTCACCAGCATCCGCAGGTGACGGTCAGGCTTCGCCAGGCGCCGGCGGACGACCTCCTGCGGGCACTGCGCGACGCCACCACGGATGCGGCCATCGTGGCGCTGACCCGTCCCCAGCAGCGAGGCCTGACCGTACGAGTGCTGAAGGAGGAGGAGATGGTGCTGATCACGGCGCCGAGCCGCGCGATGGAACCCGAGCGGCCGGTCACCCTCGCCGAGGTGGCCGCCCTGCCACTGGTGGACTTCCCCCTCGGCTGGGCCATCCGGCACTCGGTCGACCGCGCCTTTCGTACGGCCCTCGTCGACCGCACCACCACCTTCGAGGTCAACGACATCCTCAGCGCCACCGACCTGGTCCGCCAGGACCTGGGCGTGTGCATCATGCCGCAATCCCTCGCCGCCCGCTTCCCCGACCTGACGACACGCCGGTTCACCCAGAACGCACCGACCTGGAAGGTGATGGTGGTGCATCCCCCAGGGCAGGCGTCTCCGGCCGTCACCGCACTCTTGCGCCACATCACGTAGGCAGCGGCCTGCCCGCACAGCTGCCGTGCACCTGGGGAGGGCGGGCGAGGAGGTCCGCCGGAAGAAGGAGAAGGAGGAGCGCGAGCGCCGCCGCCCGGCCTGCGCCCGCTGCGCGGTGAAGTTCTCGGACGAGCGGTGGGCCGAGAAGGAGAAGGCCTGGAACGACGACCGGCTGTGCGCCGACTGCCGCCCGGCCGGCGTCGACCGTCGCGCCCGCGAGGCGGCCGAGCGCGAGCAGGCCGCCGCCGAAGCAGAAGCGGCGGTCGAGGCGAAGCGCGCCGGCGTCTGGTGGCGCCGCTCCTGACCGGCCCGACGTGCCCTGGCGCCCGCGGACTGGTTCGGTGCGGAGTGGGAGACGTCCTGCGTGAGGAAGCGGAGCGGATCGCGGCGCTGGCCGGTGAGCTGGGCCTGTGGACGGTCTTCGGCTCCCTCCACCCACTCACCCCACCTACCCGACCCCACAACAGGCCTCTACGTCATCTCCGACCAAGGCCGTCTCGTTGCCAGGTACGACAAGAGGTTCCTGTCGCACACCGAACTGTCCTACCTCTACACCCCCGGCCGGCCGGAGCCGACCGTCTTCGAGGTGGACGGGGTCCGCTTCGGCCTCGCCACCTGCATCGAGGCCAACTTCCCCGCCCTGTTTGCCGAATACGAACGCCTCGACGTCGAATGCGTCCTGCTCTCGGTCATGGTCGACGACCCTGCCCGCGCCACCGTCGCCCAGGCCTACGGCACCCTCTACAACTACTGGCTCGGCTACGCCGTCCCCGCCCAGTACGCCGCCCACGCTCCCTCCGGTGTCGTCGCTCCGGGCGGGCGCTGGCTCGACCGCGCCCCGGCCGACAACCTGCCGGCCCTCGCCGTCGCGGACCTCGACCTCGACTCCGCCGACCGGTTCGGCAGTTGGCGGAGTTGGTGGGCTGCGCCTGGTCGACGGTGGAGGCCAGCAACCTGCGTCCGGAGCAGGCGGGCTGGGTGGTGCGTCGGCGTTCCGATGCGGGCCCGAACCGGGGTGGGGCGTGGGCCCCGCGTGTTCCCCCTGGTGCGGCTGAGCACCTCGGTCAGTGGCTTTGCGGGCCTGTCGCGGGAGTCTTGTATTGCACATGTCTTGAACTCTGGCTGGCGTATGTGTCAGTCTCATTTCGCCACACGGGTGTTCCGGGCGGCAGGCAGTGCACACCCACAGGTGATCCCTCTCCACTCATTGTGAGCGCTAACAATGAGGAACCTGCTGCCAGAGATGGGGATTCCGTACGGCAGAACGGTGGTTGCGTGAACCCCCGCCGTCACCGCATCTTCCCGTGAGACGCCCGGCAGCAATCGAGCCGGTCACCGCTCCGCACATGAGACTGATCCATTTGCGTCGAGAGTGTCGTACCCATCGAAGGAGGATCCGATGCACCACCGCACGCCCTCCGTCTCCACTGGTTTCCGCCCGGTCGTCCCGGCCGCTGTGTTGCTGCTGGTTCTCACGATGGCGCTGGCCGTCCTCGGCGGCCGGGCCGCCGCGAGCGGTCCCGCCGCGGGGGCGAAGCCTGCCGAGGCCCTCCCCGCCGCGGCAGCCGCGCTGCCCTGCGACCTCTACGCGGCCGGCGGTACCCCCTGCATAGGCGCCCACGCAACCACCCGGGCGCTGTTCGCGGGCTACAACGGCCCGCTGTACCAGATCCAGCGCGGATCCGACCACGCGTACCGCGACGTGGGCCTGCTATCCGCCGGCGGCTACGCCGACGCGTCGGCCCAGACGGCCTTCTGCGCCGGAACCTCGTGCACCATCACCAAGATCTACGACCAGAGCAGCCACCACAACGACATGCCCATATCGTCGGGCGGCTACTGGAAGGGCCCCGGCCCGAACGGCGCCGACGTCGGCGCCGACGCCTCGGCACTGCCCGTCACAGCGGGCGGACACCAGGTCTTCGGCGTCAAGGTCACGCAAGGTGTGGGCTACCGCCTCGACCACGCCGACGGAGCTCCCACCGGCTCCCAGCCCGAGGGCATCTACATGGTGACCTCGTCCGACCTCACCAACCAATGGTGCTGCTTCGACTACGGCAGCGGTGAGAACAGCCACACCGACACCGGCAACGCCACCATGAACGCCATCTACTGGGGCAACGCCTGCTGGTTCGGCAGCTGCACCGGTACCGGCCCCTGGGTCGAGGCCGACCTGGAGAACGGGATGTTCCACACCAACACCGGCTCCAACAAGGACCCGGCCAACCAGGGCATCCACTTCCCCTTCGTCAGCGCCCTGGAGAAGAACAACGGGACCAGCAACTTCACCCTGAAGTACGGGAACGCCGCGAGCGGCGGGCTCACCACCACCTACTCCGGTGCGCTGCCCAACGGCTACTCGCCGATGAAGACCGACAGTTCCCTGCTGCTCGGGACCGGGGGCGACAACAGCCCCAACGGCCAGGGCGAGTTCTTCGAGGGCGCCATCACTGCGGGCTTCCCCTCGGATGCCACCGAGAACGCGGTGCAGGCGAGCATCACCGCCGCCGGCTACGGCAAGACCGGCGGTGGCGCGGCCGCTCCGCTGCGCAGCACCAGCGCCAACCGCTGCCTGGACGTCCCGAACGCCGGCCAGACCAATGGCACCCAGAACCAGCTGTGGGACTGCCACGGCGGCACCAACCAGCAGTGGACGGCGACCGCCGCCAAGGAGCTGCGGGTCTACGGCGGCAAGTGCCTGGACGCCGAGGCCAAGGGCACGGCGAACGGTACCAAGGCGATCATCTGGGACTGCAACGGCCAGACCAACCAGCAGTGGAACCTCAACGCCGACGGCACCGTCACCAGCGTCCAGTCCGGCCTGTGCCTGGACGTCAGCGCCTACGGCACCGCGAACGGCACCCTGATCCAGCTGTGGCAGTGCACCGGTGCCGGCAACCAGAAATGGGCCCGCAGCTGAGCTGAACGCCCCCACCCAGGCGAAGAGAGAGAGCGATCCCATGAAGCAACCCACCCGACGCAGATTCCCGGCGTTAAGCCTCACCAGAGGGGGCCTCGTCACGGCCCTGGCCGCCGGCGCCGTCGTGGTCGCGCCCGCAGCGGTCTCGCACGCGGCGACGATGACCACCCTGTACGTTTCGCCGACCGGCAGCGGAACCGCGTGCTCCTCCTCGGCCCCCTGCTCGCTGTCCCAGGCGAAGACCTCCGTGGAAGCCGTCAACGCGAGCATGACCGGGGACATCGTGGTGCAGCTCGCGGGCGGCACCTACCGGCTGGCCGCGCCGCTCACGCTCGGCAGCGCGGACTCGGGCGGCAACGGCCACCGGGTGGTCTGGCAGGCCGCCCCAGGCGCCATCCCGGTGTTGTCGGGTGGGCAGCAGGTGACGGGCTGGACGCTGAAGGACTCCGCGAACAACATCTATGCGGCGTCCGTCCCGACCGGTGTCGACTCGCGGCAGTTGTACGTCGACGGGATGCTGGCGCCGCGCGCGGCGATCGCGATCTCGCGTAGCGACGTGAACATCACCGCGAACGGGATGACCATCGTCAACTCGGCGCTGAACTACCTGGCCACGCTGCCGCAGCAGAACAGGATCGAGCTGGAGAGCCAGAACTCCTTCACCGACCGCTACGCCCCCGTGCAGTCCGTCAGCGGGACCACGGTCACCATGCAGCAGCCGGCGTGGAACAACAACAACTGGGGCTACGACACCCTGGCCAAGCCCTTCGCCGGCGGGTCGCTGCAGTTGGAGAACTCCTACGCGTTCCTGAAGTCCACCGGACAGTGGTTCCTGGACCCGCAGGCAGGCCAGCTGTACTACAAGGCCCCCGCGGGCTGGTCGGCCACGGCCCACGACATCGAACTGCCCCGGTTGACATCCCTGCTGCAGATCAGCGGCAGCTACCCCAAGCCCGCGCACGACATCGCCTTCCAGGGCATCGCCTTCCAGCACACCACCTGGCTGCAGCCCGGCACCTCCGTCGGCTACGCCGACCAGCAGAGCGGGGCGTTCCTGGCGCGCTCCTTCACCCAGCCCTCGGACTTCATGACCTCCTGCCAGTCGGGATGCCAGCTGTTCGAGGCCGCCCGCAACAGCTGGAACCAGGTACCGGCGGCCGTGCAGGTCTCGGCGGCCGCCTCGATCACGTTCTCCGGGGACTCCTTCTCCCACCTGGGCCAGGTGGGCCTCGGCATCGGCAACGACGCCAACGCCCATGCCTCCGGCGTCGGCCTGGGCGCCTCGGACATCACGGTCTCCGGCAACACGTTCACCGACGACTCCGGGGCGGCCATCGTGGTCGGCGGCGTGCAGCCCGACGCCCACCACCCGTCCGACGCCGCGATGACGAACCAGAACATCACCGTCCAGGACAACCGGATCAGCGATGTCGCCAAGGACTACAAGGACATGGCCGGGATCCTCTCGACCTACGTCACCCACGCCGTCATCACCCACAACGAGGTCTCGAACCTCGCCTACGACGGCATCGACGTCGGATGGGGCTGGGGGGCCAACGACATCGACGGAAGCCAGGACTACCGGAACCGCGGCCTATACAACTACCAGCCCGTCTACACCACGGCGACGACCCTGAAGAACACCGTCGTCAGCTACAACAAGGTGCACGGCACCAAGAAGGTCTTCCACGACGGCGGAAGCATCTACTCCCTGTCGGCCAACCCAGGTACGAGCATCGACCACAACTACGTCTACGACAACAAGAACACCGTCGGCCTCTACCTCGACGAGGGCTCCCGCTACGAGACCCTCGGCAGCAACGTGGTCCAGGACTCGGGGGTGTGGGCCTTCACCAACGCGAGTGGTGGCAACAACACCAACGACAGCACCTTCTCCGGCAACTGGTACAACGGGGGCGCCACCCAGGTCGCCACCGGCGCTCCGCACAACAACGTCCTCACCGGAAACGTCCAGGTCAGCGGAGTCAACTGGCCGTCCGAGGCGCAGCAGGTGATCGCTCAGGCGGGGGTGACGGGCGGCAGCGGCGACAGCACCACGGGAGCGGTGCACGCCGTGGGCGCGGGCAAGTGCCTGGACGTGCCGAACGCGTCGACCACCCTGGGCACCCAGACCCAGATCTGGGACTGCAGCGGTGCGGCCAACCAGGTCTTCACCCGTACCCCCAGCGGTCAGTTGACCGTCTACAGCGGCACGAGCCAGCTCTGCCTGGACGCCTACGGGAAGGGCACGAGCAACGGCACCAAGGTCGCCGTCTGGACGTGCAACGGCCAGACCAACCAGCAGTGGACCTTCAACTCCAACGGCACCATCACCGGAGTCCAGTCCGGACTCTGCCTGGACGTGACCGGAGCTTCCACCAGCAACGGCGCCCTGGTCCAACTGTGGACCTGCAGCGGCCAGTCCAACCAGACGTGGAACCTCTCCTGAGGATGCCCTCGGCGAACACCAACGGCGCACCGGGCCCCGGCCCGGTGCGCCACCAACTGGTGGGCTACTCCGGCGGCAACCTCACCGGCACGTCCTGGACCTTCACCAGTGACACACACCCGACCTGCGGGTGACCGGGAACAACGACGTCATCGTCTCCCTGAAGGTCACACTCAACCCGGCGGACCACTTCACCCGGCGAACCACTTCCGGATCACCAACGCCACCAACGGCCTCGTCCTGGACGGCGGCGGCAACGTCGCGAGCGGATCCGGCCTCAAGCAGTGGACCTGGGACGGCAGCACCAACCTGCAGTGGACCTCCACCGTCGGCTGAACAACTGGTGCGCCGACGTCAAGCCGGACCGGGCACGGGCCGGTCGGCGGTGTGACCGCGTGGCGCGCTCAGGTGCCAGATCTCGGCGAGTTCCGTCCACTGGCGGCCCTCGCCCCGGTCGGGCCAGGGCTCCTGGCACGGGTCGGTGACCATGTAGACGATTCACTTGCGGAGCATGGGGATCTGCACGTGCCAGGCGGTCTGCCAGGCGCCCGCGCCATCGATCCGCGCGGCTTCCAGCACGTCCTGCGGAATGTTGTTGAGCGCGCCGTACATGACGACGATCCAACCGCCCGCCCCGGTCCAGAACGCGATGACGGCGAACAGCACCGGCAGGTTGCCGGGCGCGATGACCTGGCCGAAGGTGTCGAATTCCAGTGATCCGAGCAGCGAACTGACCGGGCTCACCGTCGGGTCGAGCATGAACAGCCACACCAGCACGCTCGCTGCGCCCGCCAGCGCGCCGGGGATGTAGTAGAGGAAGCGGAGCGTCTGGCTGGCCCACCCGGAGGAGACCCGGTGCAGCAGCAGCGCCAGACCCACCACGAACACGACCAGCGAGACCAGCCAGAACAGCAGGTAGGCCGCCACGTGACCGAGCGCGTCCACGAACCGGAAGTCCTGCGCCGTGCTGACGAAGTTGGTGAAACCGGGGAACGTGCCCCCGGCGTCGGTGAAGGCGAAGTAGACCGCGTAGCCGATCGGGAGGACGCCGAAGGGGACCAGCAGGAGCACGTAGCCGGCGACGAAGGCCGGGCCGGCCCAGCTCCGGCCGACGCCGCGGGGGCGCCGGCCGGCGACGGCCGGGGAGACGGTGGTGGTCACTGCGAGACCTTGTACCCGAACGACTCGGCGTGCTTGACGATCGAGTCCTGCCAGGCCGGCAGCAGCGACACGATGGTCTGACCCTGGGTCAGGCTGGGCTTGACCGTGGCGGCCCAGACCGCCTCCTGGCTGAACTGGCCCGAGCCCCAGCCCGGCCACACCTGGGAGGAGGCGTCCAGGAGGCCGCCGAGGTCACCGGCGAAGTACCCGGAGGCGCCCTGGGCCTTCAGCCAGCTGTCGGCGGCGGGCGCGTACGCCGGGAAGCCGGGGGCCTTCTCGCCCTGGTAGGCGTTGTCGGTGGTGACCCACGTCAGGAAGTCGGTGGCCGCCTTGAGGTGGGTGGAGTGCTGGGACACCAGCCAGGTGCCGCCGCCGACGTTGCCCGTGGCCGGCGCGGTGTCGCTCTGCCACTGCGGGATCGGGGCCACGCCGATCGTCTTGTCCGGGGTCTTCAGGGTGTCCTTGAACACCGCGCCGCCGAACCACGCCGGGCCGGGCATGAGCAGGACCTTGTCGGTCTCGTTCTTGGCGAAGTCGGTGCTGAAGACCCCGCTGATGGACATGGACTTGTTCTTGATCAGCCCGTCCATGAGCTTGGCCATCTTGGTGCAGTTCTCGCCGCCGGTGTTCACCTCGACGGCCTTGGGGCCGGTGATGTGGTTGGCACCGCACTTGCTCGCCCAGAGATAGATCTCGGGGGTGAAGGAGTCGCCGGCGTCGCCGACCAGGTAGCCCGGGTGTTCGGCGGCCACCTTCTCGCCCAGTTGCTGGTACTCCTCCCAGGTCCTCGGGACGGTGTAGCCGAACTGCTTCAACAGCGGCGCGTTGTACCAGAGCACCGCCTGCGAGAGGTCGTTGCGCAGGCAGTAGACGGTGCCGTCGACGGTACAGACGTCGTTGGCGCCCTTGGCGAACTGCCCCAGGATCTCCGCCGGGACCAGGCCCTTGTCGAGCGGCGCGGCGAAGCCCGCGTCGACCGCCCAGGTCACCTCGTTGTTCTGCGAGCTGAAGACGACGTCGGGCCAGCCCTTGCCGGTCCGGTTGAAGAGCTGGACCTTGGTCTGCAGGTAGTTCGAGCCGTTGGCGTCACCGTCGTAGGAGACGATGTCCAACTTCACCTCCGGGTGGAGCTCCTGGTACTGCTTCGCGGCGGCCAGCCGGGTCGCGTCGACCCAGACCGTCACCGCCCCCGTCGGTCTGCGCCGCCTGGGCGAAGCCGTCCTTGGTGGTCTTCGCGGGAGCCGCGCCACCACACGCGGACACGGTCATCGCCAAGGTGGCCGCGCAGGCGGACAGCAACACCGCTCGTCTCTTGCTGGACACTGCTGCCTTGCCGGCCTGAGGCTTGTTGACGGTCATGATCGACTCCACTGCACGGGCCCGAACGGGTCGGGAGGTGGGGGTGGGGCGACGCCTGGCCATCCCGCGCGGGCGCCAGGAACCGCAGGCTGATCCGCTGTCAGCCTCGGAGATGAATTAGCCGCCCTATCGAGACAGGCGTCAAGGTTTCTCACAGCCCTATTTCGAAGAGGTTTCCGATCTATTCCCTGTCACCATCGCCCGCTTGCGACCAATACCTGAGCTTTGTCTGATTTAGCTTCCAGATTCATGCGAACAGTCCCGGGCCGATGAGTAGGACTTATTGCTCCCGACGGTACAATGTTCCAGCTCAACAACGATCAGTCGCCCCTCGCGCCAGTCACCCTGAGGCAGGACAGATGAACGAGACGCCCACGACCGCCACGGCCTCCCCTGCGCAGGCCTCTCCCGCTGTCGCGGCAGCGGTGAACGGCTCGGGCGAGGAGCGTCGGGACTACCGCCCCGGCTACGAGCTCGTGTCGGAGCAGATCCTCGAGTACATCGCCGCGGAACGCCTGGTACCGGGCGACCGGCTGCCCACCGAGCACGACCTGGCCAAGACCCTGAACACCAGCCGGGCGGTGGTGCGGGAAGCCGTGAAGATCCTCTCGGCGCTCGGCCGCGTCCGAGCGCACAAGGGGCGCGGACTGTTCGTCGCCGACGACGAGGGCATGCTCATCACCAGCCGCTGGGGCGGGTTCTTCCGCCCCGTCGACCTCGACCACGTCCTCATGCTGTTCGAATTCCGCAAGGTCCAGGAGGCGGCCGCCAGCAGCCTTGCCGCCACCCGGGCCACGCCGGCCGAGCTGCGCACCATCGAAGTCGCCATGGAGCAGTGCCGGCACGGCGTCGTCCACGGCCAGGTCGACGTGTTCAACCAGGCCGACGACGACTTCCACACGGCCGTGGCCACCGCCGCGCACAACACCTTCCTGCTCAGCGCCGTACGCGACGCACGCCGACTGCAGCGGCAGTCCAGCGCCATCGGCCTCCACGACATGCTCGGCGCGGGCGCCGAGGCCGCGGTCGAGGAGCACGAGGCGATCTACCGGGCCATTCGCGACGGCCGCCCCGACGAGGCGGCCGCCGCCACGGTGGTGCACCTCGACAGGACGCTGGAGGACTACCGGCGGGAGATCCAGCGACGCCTGTTCGGATGACGACGGAAGCCGAGCACGATCCCGGCACGCGGGTGCCGCTGGTAGCTGGAGGTGATCGAACTGCTCGCCGCGCGGGCCCCGCCCCTGAACCGCCCTGAAGAACCAGGACTCATCCGAGCTTCCACTGCTGGTTGCCCTGCCCGTTGCAGGCCCAGAGCTGGACCGGGGCGCCGTTCGCCGTCGACGCTGCAGTGACGTCCAGGCAGAGCCCTGACTGGCCGCCGGTGACGGTGCCGTTGGCATTTCGGATCCACTGCTGGTTGGGCTGTCCGTTGCAGGTCCAGATGATCACCTTTGTGCCGTTGCTGGTGCCCTTGTTGTTGGCGTCCAGACACATCTGACTGCTGCCGGAGTACACCGTCAGCTGGCCCGATTAGGTGGCGGTCCACGCCTGGTTCGCACCTCCGGAGCAGGAGTAGAGCTGGGCCTGGGTGCTGCTGGTGGTGCTGGAGTTGGGAATGTCCAGGCACTTTCCGGCGCCGACGGCATGCAGCGGGCCGGCACTGGTGTCGCCGCCCGCGCCGACGCTGTAGCCGGCTGCGGCGATGTTGGCTTGGACGGCGTTGTCGGTGGCGTCGGACGGATAGCCGCTGACGACGGCGCCCTCGTAGAAGGTCCCGAGGCTCTGGTTGGTGTTGCCGGCGCAACAGTCGCCACCGCTGCCCAGGATGATGGCGCCCTGCTGCTTCATCGGGCTGTAGCCGGGCGGGAGTGCGCCGTTCCAGAGCGTCGTGAGTCCGCCTGACTGGGCGTCACCGCCCTTGAGCGCGAACTGGGAGGTTCCGTTGTGGCGTCCACTTCAGCGCAGGGGCTGGCCGTGCACGGGGTGTCCGGTTCCGGGGCGGCCGATGAGGGTGAGGATGTGGACCAGACCGTCTTCCTCGATCTCGCGCGGACGGTGCGCTCGGCGTCGGCGTAGATCGGGTATCCGTGGGGTCCGTAGCCGGCCTGCTGCTCGACGAGCACCGTGTCCTGCCCACCGTGGGTGTCGGCGATCACGAAATTCCCCACTGGCGACCGGTTCACGATCACGTAATTCGGCTCTGTCGAAGATCTGGTGATTGGAACTGCCGAACCTCGACGATCAAGGTCCTGGGCTGTTGTGATCAGCGGTTCCTGATAAACTCGCAGGTGAATGTGGCTAACTCAAGGAACTCTGGCGTCAAGCGGACTCCGGTCATCTCGTCCGCAGGCGCGAACGCCGCCGCCACTGACTGGTCGACCTCCGACTCTTCGGTGCCGAAGTGGAAGCCGATGCGGTGCATCGCCTCCAGCTGGTCATCGGGGGTGCCGCCCCGACGGGAATCGGGGAACATCGGCTCGAAGTCCAAGCGCTTTGTGGCGTCCTCGGCCCAGAGGAACGAGTCCACGCCGTTGATGTGCCCGGCAGCTGCCAGCGCGGGCGCCGAAACGCGGCAGGAGCGTGGCTCTCCTGGAAGCTGGGCTGCCGTCCGGCCAGTAGCAGGCTGGTCAGTACGCCGATGGCGTAGACGGCGAAGACGATTGTGACGGTGAACGTGGAGAAGCCGTCGCGTGCCTGGTAGAGGGGGTACAGCGGTGTCGGGACGGTGGAGAATGCCATGGCCGTGACGAACACGGAGGCGATCATCCAGAATCCGGCGCCGTGCCTGCGGGCGGAGTGCTGTGTGTCGCCGCGCTGGGCGGGTGCCCGGTGAGCGGGCCGGGGGGCGGACAGCGACATGTGACTGCTCCGATTTCGCGCCGGCCGTGGGGGCCGGTCGCTGCCCCGGGCCCGGGGGCCCGGGGGAGCAGCGAGGGGATTCAGGCTAGCCGGCTGTGGGCCTGGGCCCACTTGACCTCGGCCCCGGCGGCGTCGCTGCCGGTGGCCTCTGCCTGGGCGCGGCCCACCGACTCCATGACGGCGGCGTAGCCGGGGCTGACGCTGGCGTAGATGCCGCCCCAGTGCGCCCAGTCCTCGCGGGCCCAGGTCTTCTGCAGCTCGGCCGCCACGCCGAGGACGTCCACGACCTTGACGCCGGCCCGGCTCAGGCGCTCGATCGAGATCCGCTGAGCCTCCTCGGAGTAGGTGCCCGAGGCGTCGATGACGGCGTACACGTCGTATCCCTCGGCGAGGGCCGCCAGGGCGGGCTCCACGACGCAGACGCTGGTCATGACGCCGGCGACGAGGAGGGTGCGGCGGCCGGTCCGCTCGACGGCACGGCGCAGGCCCTCCACGTCCCACGCGTTGATCTCACCGTGACGCTGGACGTACGTCGCCTCGGGCGCGTTCTCGAACACCTCCGGGATCAGCGGGCCGTTCGGGCCCTCGGGAACCGAGGCGGTGGCGATCACCGGGGCGCCGACCAGGGTGGCGGCCTTGGCCAGGACGGCCACGTTGTTGCGCAGCTCGCGGACGTTGGTGTGGTTGACGATCTGCAGCAGACCGCTCTGGTGGTCCACCAGCAGCACCACGGCGTCCGCGGGGTCGATGAGGCCGTTGTTGCTCGACATGAGGTCTCCCTGGGGGTAGGGGCGGGCATCCGGAACCGGGCCGAATTGTCCTGGTTTCACCAGCAGCGCTTGCTGCCGATGACCTGTTCAACCCCCTGCCGCAGTGGTCGCTTCCCATCTCGGGGAGATGGTTCGAGATGACGGTAATCTCTTTCGGAGATGGCCTGGGGGTTCGACCGTACGGAGGAGTCCGGATCGTCGCCGGAGACCGCGAGGCCGCCTGCAGATCCTCGAAGCAGACCGCCACCGGCACAATGAGGGCCTCAGCCGGGTCGAGGAGCCTGTGGGGCTCCCACGGGTTGTCGGTCTCGGCTAACCGCCCCACACCGCGGCTTCGGCCTGGACCTGAAGTGGCGCGTCGAGTTCGACGAAATCGTCGATCCTCGCTGCGTCGAGATGCAGAGGCAGTCTGCCAACGGCGGCATGGACACGTTGACGCTGTTGTCGCTGACGACCCCCTTCCTCCAACTGATCGACGCTCAAGCACATGGGTTCGCCGAGGACAAGGAGATGGTCGTTCTGACCGAAGTGGACAGCTCGTTGTGGGACGTCAGGGTGGTCGACGAGCGCGTACTCAACGAACTTCACCGCCACTGTCCCGGGGCGACGGACATTGGCGTGACGGCGTCGCCGCTGTAGTTGTTCCGGCTCAGGATTTGGCGTGCCTGGCGGGACAGCGGCCGAGGTGGGAGATGTGATCGTTCGCGGAGCTCTGCTCTCCAGCGAAAAGCCTTCCGAGGGCTTTCAGCTGGCGAGTGGGCGCTTGGGCGAGCTGAGCGCCAGAGTGGGCGGGCAACCGGATTGGCGCGGTTACGCCAGTGCCTTCGCAGTCCCTGGAGGCTGTCGTCATGGGCGCACGTGGAGGGGGCTGACAGACCGGGGGAAGGCGGTGTGCTGGGGTGCCGAAGGTGTTGGCGCACGGTAGAACGTAGGGGTGACGGGCGAGAACATCCCTGAGGAGGATGCACGGCTGCGGGGCGTGACAAGGCCTGGGATCGACTACCGGGCGCTGTTCGCGGTCACTCCAAGCCCCTATATGGTGCTGGGCCCGGACCTGGTGATCGCTGACGTCAACGAGGCGGCCTGCCGGGTGACCGGCCGTGCCCGGGAGGATCTGCTCGGGCGGTATCTCTTCGACGCATTCCCTGACAATCCGGCGGACCAGGACGCTGAAGGGGTGCGGAATCTGCACGTCTCCCTGCGCCGGGTCCTGCGCTCGAAGGAGCCGGACACGGTTGCGGTGCAGAAGTACGACATTCCGGTGGCCGACCAGCCCGGCGTGTTCGAGGAGCGGTGGTGGTCCGCGATCAACACCCCGGTGCTCGGGCCGGATGGGCAGGTGGCGTGGATCATTCACCGGGGGGAGGACGTGACCGCGTTCATCCTTTCCCACCCCGGGCCGCGAGAAGGCGGGGTGCTCAGCGATGTGGAGGCGATGGAGGTCGAGCTGTACGCGCGAGCGCGCGAGCTCCAGCGACTGAACGAGGAACTGCGCCAAGCCCACGCCCGGGAACGCCAGGTCGCCGTCACCTTGCAGGAGGCCATGCTCCACTCGCCCCATCTGGCCAGGCACCGGGACACCGCAGTGCGCTACTTGCCCGCCGTCGGGTCACTGAACGTGTGCGGCGACTGGTACGAGGTGTTCGACCTGGCCGAGAACAGATTCGCCGTCGCGGTCGGCGACGTCGTTGGCCACGGCCTGGAGGCCGCCGCCGTCATGGGCATGCTCCGCAGTGCGCTGTCCGCCTCCGTCCGGGCCGTCGAAGGGCCCGCGAGGGCCCTGGACTGTCTGGGCCTGTATGCACGCTACGTCGAGGGTGCGCTGGCCACCACCGTCGTCCAAGCGGTCGTCGACACCACCGCTCGCCGCATCACGTACAGCAGCGCCGGCCATCCGCCCCCCGTCCTGGTCCACCGAGACGGCACCTACGACCTGCTCGACCAGGCCACCGACCCTCCGCTGGGAGCCCGCCCCCAACATGTCCCACGTCCCCAGAGCGCCCTGCCCTACACCCCCGGCGACACCCTCGTGCTCTACACCGACGGCCTCATCGAACGCCGCGGCGAGGACATCGACGCCAGCCTGCAGCGCCTCACCGACGCGCTCGCCCGCTATGCCTGCCTCGACCCCGAACACCTCGCCGACGCCCTGCTCGCGCGCCTCGGCGTCAGCAGCGGCGCCTCCGACGACATCGCCCTGATCGTTCTCCGCCTATGACCCGCGCGCGGCCGACTGAGTGCCACAGGAGCCTGCCACCCCCCACCGACAGCATCACCGATAGACCAGAACGCCTGATGGCCGCCGCGTTCGGGTTGGAGGTGGTGCCGGCGAATGTGAAGGCGTTGCGGTCGAAGGCGAAGCGGCTGGTGGCCCGCGGCTGGCCGGCCGAGACCGCGCCGGGCAGTCCTTGTGCGGGCGAGGCACCCGAGGATGCCGCCTTCCGCTCCACGAAGGCGGTCAGCGCCGCCTGGCCCTGGGCGAACCGGTCGGTGCGGGACACCGCCGGCTTCGCCTTTGCGGCCTCTTTCGCCGCCACCGGCTTGGGGTCCTCCTCGATGCCGACCGCCGACAGCAGGTCCCGCTGCTCCTCGTCCAAACCGGTCCACACGGCCCGCTGCGCCTGCACCCAGCGCCCGAGCTGCTCACCCTCGAACACCGTCTCCACGGGCAACTGCGCCCAGTCAACGTGGCCCTCGGACTCCAGCCACCTCTGCCGGGCGATGGCGTAGGCGCGCTGCCAGGTGATCGGCCAAGCCGGGCACCACCAGGGGTCGAGACAAGGGACAGCTGGTGGAAGCGGTGGCCGGGCAGCTCGGCAGCCGCGTGGCCGCCGGGCACGCGGTGGACGCGGTCCTCGACGTCATGGTGCGCGCGGTGGTGGCGGGCGAGCCTCCCGACAACTCGGAGCGTGCTGTCGGCGGCGCCGGGCGCGAGGAGTCCGCGTCGGCCGCAGAAGCCCCGGCCGTGCCGATGAAGAGTCCGGCCCGCCGGGCCCCGTCAACCGCACCTGCCCGGCCGAAGACCACCGGGGCGAAGAAAGAGCCTGGCGGCGGCGAAGACTACCCGCGCCGGGACGAGCGCGACAGGGAGGAGCCGCTCCGCCGCGGCCCGCCGGGAGGACCTCGGCGGGCTGACGAAGGCCCAGCTGTACAAGCGGGCCACCGACCTGGACATCGCCCACCGCTCCACGATGAGCCGCGACGAACTGCAGAAGGCCGTCGCGCAGGCCGGCCGTCACCTGCGCTCAGCGTCCTGAGCCGGCTCAGCTGGAGGACGGCCAACCCGTGCACGACCCGGCTGCCTTCCTCGCTACGTGCAGTGCCTTGGCCAGGGCGTCGGCGCTCGTGTCTTCCAGGCCTCTGCGGCCGGCGAGCGGCGGTGCCCGTACGTGCGTTTCTGGCGCCCGACCTACCACCGACCAGGTGCCGCCACGGAGCAGCTGACGCGGCCGACCACAGATGCCGGGCTGGTCCACACCGGCGCCACGACCTCCCAGGCATCAGGTTCGTAGGCCCCAGCCGATCGTCCTGGCCGCCCTCGGGCGAGGCGGGGTGGTGCGGGCTGACCCACCTTTTCGGGAAGAGCGCCATTCGGCGCCGTCGGTACAGCCAGGCCACCTGGACATGGCCGGCCCGACGGGTGATGAGGAACTGAATGCCGTTGTCGTACCGGTCACGGCGATTGTCGATCGAATGGGAGTCCCGTACGCAGCAGCGCGCCTGACGGGCGGTCGTCAGTCCGGTCGGCCGGGGTGGGCCAGGTGAGGGCGAGGGTTGCCGCGACGGCGGTGCCTTGGCGGTGGCCGGCGCGGGCGGCGGCTGGGCGGCGGGCGTTGGCGGTGAGGTCGCGGCCCATCGCGCGGCGGGCTTCGTCGTCCGGGGCCACCAGGGTGGTGTGGATGCCGGACGCGCGGAGTTCGGCCGCCTGGTGCTGGGCGTTGGGATGTGGGCCGACGGCGGTGGGAATTGGCGTGATGGCGAGGACCTGCCGGTGGCCGGCGGCCAGCTGGAGGTTTCCGGTGGAGCGGGTGCCGCCGTCGATCCACTGCCTCCCGAGGGCGGTGACGGGTTGCCAGACCAGCGGTACGGCGCAGCTGGCCGCGACCGCGTCGACGAGGTCGAGCCCGGCTCCGGCGTCGAAGGCCTTGACCCGTCCGGTGGTGGCTTCGATGGCGGTGATCCGTAGGGGGCGATCGGGCCAGGCGGTGGGGGCGCCGAGCATGGCCCGCACGATGTCGTGCAGGTCGTGGTCGGGGTGGGGGTTGGCGGTGAGGGCGGCGTGCCCGAGGCGCCGAATGGAGCGTTCGGGGTTGCGGGTGGGGAGTGCCGCCCACAGGAAGCGGGCGGTCTGGGCGAGGGTGACGCCCATAGCGATTCGGTCGAGGTCCGCGAGTTGGCGTCGGTACAGCTCGCGGGGGTCTTCGCCGAAGGCGAGCCGGGTGCCGTAGATCGCTCCGGCGGAGGTGCCGATGACGGTGTCTGCTGCTGCCGGGTCGACGCCCGCCTCGGCGAGGCCGGCGAGTACGCCGACCGTCCAGGCGCCGCCGACGGGTCCGCCGCCGCCGAGTACCACTGCGGTGTCGTTCATGGCAGTCCCTCTCCCTCATGGAAGCATCAAAACAGGGATCGCTCCCCGTTTCTTGTCGTGAGACGATAGCACCAGTACCGGGGAGCAGTCCCCACTTTCCGGAGGTGAGCATGGACGGCGCGAACGACACGGCACCACCCAGGCGGCGCGACGCCCGACGCAACCGGGACCTCCTGGTCGACGCGGCCCGCGCGGCGTTCGCCGAGCAGGGTCTCGACGCCCCGCTCGACGGGCGGTCAGCTTGCTGGGGTGAATCCGTCGGATTGGTCGAGTTGGAAGGGCGGACCGGGAGCCTCCGGTGTCCAGCCCTCGGCTCGGGCGGTCCGGATAGCCGTGGCCACCTCTCCAGGCAGGACGGCGCGGGCAGGGAACCCGAGCCAGTTGCTGGGATGGGGCCGGTTCGTGGTGACCACCAGCGTGGTGCCCGGCGTGTCGTCCTGTTCGACCGCGTAGGCCAGCGGCCGCCAGGCCAGGCCGCGCGAGTAGGTCGCCCGCCTGCGGACCTCGTCTCTTTGACTGCGGCCATGATCGCTGCGATGTCGGAGTAGAGGAAGACCCGCCCTCGTCGCCGGTTGTAGGGCACCAGTCCCATCGGCGGCACCTCGGTCGCCGTCCTCGGCCCACCGCGACCCCGGCCTCGCCTTCAGCAGCGGCTCACACATCACGGCCAGGACCGTGTCGTCGTTCGCGCTGGTCTCCCCGACGACCCCCTGCAAGCTCACCCCCCGGGCGTGGGGTGCATAGCGCTCCCGCAGAGCGGCTCCGGCCTCCTTCAACACGGTGGTCGCCGCGGACAGGAACGTCGGGTCAGCGTCAAAAGGCCTGGTCGTGCGCATAGCGGGCTCCCTGAATTCGATAGAAGCGGGCCGGTGTCGGATGGCATGCGCGGCCCGGCATCTCGAAGGTAGAAGCCTTCATCATTAACAACAAGTGCATGCTTTTCACTTGTATAGTTACTGCCATGCAACTGGATTTGAATCTGCTCACCGCCCTGGACGCGCTGCTGGAAGAAGGCAGCGTGGCCGGGGCCGCAGCCCGGCTTCACGTCACCGCACCCGCGATGAGCCGCTCGCTAGGCCGTATCCGCAAGGCCACCGGCGACCAGATCCTGGTCCGCACCGGACGCCACATGACGCCCACCCCCCGCGCGCTCGCCATGCGCACCGAGGTCCACACCCTGGTACAGCAAGCTCACCAGTTGCTGTCCGCCCGTACGGACTTCGACCTGGCGGGCCTGGAGCGGGTGTTTACCGTCCGCTGGCACGACGCCCTCACCACCGCCTGCGGGACCGCCCTCGTCGCCGCGGTGCACCGCCAGGCCCCGGGGGTGAAGATGCGTCTCACGGTCGAGCCCGGCCACGACACCCCTGAGCTGCGTCGCGGGGAGGTCGATGTGGCCTCAAGTGCCGATCCGCCGTCTCAGCCCGACATCCGTCACCGCCTCATCGGCCAGGACAAGATCATCCTCGCTGTCCGGGCGGGTCATCCGCTCACCGAAGGGCCGGTGACCGTCGAGAGGTACGCGGCGGCCGATCACGTGACCGTCTCCCGGCATGGAAGCCTGCGCGACCGGGTCGACGAGGTCGTCGCCGCCCTCGGCCACGAGCGCCGTGTCATCGTCTCCGCCCCCGCGACGGACACCGCGCTGCAGCTCGCCCGTGACGCCGACGTCGTGGTCACCCTCCCCGACGCGGTCACCCGCTCCGCCCGCGACCAGCTGGGCCTGACCACGCTTCAGCTGCCATTCGACCTGCCGCCCGTACCTCTCTATCTGCTCTGGCACCGGCGTTACGACGACGACCCCGCCCACACCTGGCTGCTCAACATAGCGACGCAGACCCTCCAGGACCTGTTCACCGCTCCCCCACACCTCTGACCAGTAGCGTTTCGTCGGCACACACGCGATGGGCTGCCGCGCTCCGGGGGAAGGCAGCGTGGTCGGCCGGTGCTGCTGAGCGTCACCCGACGGTGGCGGGCTCGGTGATCTGGACACGCTGTTGGCGGCCTCGGAACTGCACTACGAGGTTCGCGCCCAGCGCCGCCCCGACGATCCCGAGGACCGGGGTCCGCCATCCCGTTGCCGCCAGCGGTCCCAGCAGCGCTCCCGCGAGCACCCCACTGGGTGGCGACGGCCGCCACCGGCGACCACCGGTGGCTGATCCCCGTCGCGGCGTTCGCGATCGTCCGCATGCAGGCGATCGTCGTCCGGCCGGACGCGTTCATGCAGTCCATTCCGGACCTGGTCGTCTTCATCCTGCTGATCGCACCCCTCCCCTCCCTGGTGATCGCCGCCCAGCGCCGACCGGGGCAAGGGCTCGCCGAATAGGAGCGCGCCCCTGGTGGGGCGGTCAAGCCCGGCGGCCCACGTCGTACCGGAAGACGTGTGTGACCGAACTCCCCTCAACGGAAGAAACAGAGCGATGCCTCAGCACGATTCTCAGTCCCTGCCCGCGCACCCTCCGGGGGTCTCAAGGCAGGCCCCCGAGGACCCCCGCCCGTCGCGTACCCCACGGCCGTGGGCGCCGGCTCTGCTGTACACCCTGGGGTTCCTGACGGTCTACCTGCTCGCCATCTGCACCCCGGGGGGCAACGAGCTGAGAACGCCCTGTTTGATCTCGGTGAGCAGGGGGGTGAAGAAGCATGGATCTACCCGCTGTCAGGGGCGGTCTACGGCTCGACGCCCCTGCCGCCGATGGAGTTGAGCGCCAAGCCCACCCTGATGGTGGGTCTGGCCGTCATCGTGGTCCTCACCCTGGTGCGGCGATGCTGACGGCAGGGGTGCGCGGCGCTCGTGGTCGTCATTCTCCGCCACGCCGTCAGGGCTGCCACGCCACGGGATGACAGGACGGGTCATACCTGCTGACCGAAGCAACCAGGCCCAAGAAGCGCTGGCACTCCCGACCTTCGACGTCCCAATCGCTCTCCGCGGCGGGACGGTCGGGGGCCGCGGAGAGAACCGCCGCTCTGGCCGCCCTCGCCGTGCACGGACACGGCTAGAACCTGAACGTTCGCTCCGGCTGCCTGCCGGCGGTAGCGATCGAGGGCCCTGAACACCGGTCGGCCACCGGTCCCGGGCGGAACTGGTCGGGTGACCGGGTATGCCATTCGACTGAACGGGGTGCCCGTGACCCCGGGCCGCGTGTTTTCCCGGACGGACGACTGGTGGTTCGGAACGAGCCGGACGTATATGGAGGGGCCAGGTACTTGAGGTAGCGAGTGCGACGGACCG
This sequence comes from Kitasatospora sp. NPDC050463, assembly GCF_040655255.1. Classification (NCBI taxonomy): domain Bacteria; kingdom Bacillati; phylum Actinomycetota; class Actinomycetes; order Kitasatosporales; family Streptomycetaceae; genus Kitasatospora; species Kitasatospora sp. NPDC050463. Next base: position 751 of record NZ_JBFAJO010000107.1, on the reverse strand, counting down.
GTTGGACAGAGGAAGCGTCCTGACGGAACTGCGGGACGCGATCTCAACCAGGTCCGTTTCGTGATGGCGGGGGTGCTCCTGCCCCAACTGGGTTTCGCCCTCTCCTACATGGGCGCCTACCACGCACCGAAGCCCCACCGTGTCCCGATCGCCGTGCTCGCGCCGGCGGCCGTCGAATCGGATCTGGTGGCCCGGCTCAACGCGCTGCCGGGCGACCCGTTGCACGTGAGCGCTGTCGCGGATCTGGCGCGTCCCGGCTTCTGGAACGGAGCACGGATGCGGCGCTTCTCGTCAACGCGACCGGGCGCACCGACACCTTGCTGGTCGCCACGGCAGGCGAGCCGTCGGCGGCCGACGCCGCCGCGAAGATCGTGCTTGCCGTAGAGCGGACCCAGAACCGTGCCATGGTGGTGCGGGACATCCGCCCACCCGCAGCCGGCGATTCCCGGGGGCGGTCGTCCTTCTACCTGGTCCTCAGTTGGACGATCGGCGGCTATCTCGCCGCGTCAGCTCTGAACATGGCCGCCGGTTCGAAGCGCCCCACACTGCGCCGTACCCTGGTGCGCCTGACAGCGATGGTTCCGTACGCCTTCGTGTCCGGTGTCGGTGGCGCGATCATCGTGGGGCCGGTGCTGAGCTGTCTTCCGGGGGCCTTATGGGACCTCGTCGGGATCGGCACTCTGGTGGTGTTCGCCTCCGGTGCGGTGGGTGTGGCCCTGCAGTCCCTGGCGGGGACGGTGGGGCTGGGCCT
>NZ_JBFAJO010000106.1:0-21845 GCF_040655255.1 Kitasatospora sp. NPDC050463 | reverse complement strand
GCAGGTGGTGCTCGTCTGGACCTTCGACCAGCCATAGCTCCACGGGGCGCAGCCGCGCGCCGCGTCAGGCGGTCGGGCCGCGCACCACCCGGGCGTGTGATCCGCTGATCACACCCGCCCGCGGACCCCGTCCGCATGCGCCCCCACTTCTTGCGGAACCCTCCGGCCGACCGAACCGACGCACTTCCCGATGGAGCTGCAGCCATGACGCAGGCACCCACCACCGATCTCCTCGCCCGGGCCCGGACCTGGCTGGCCGAGGACCCCGACCCGCAGACCCGTGAGGAGCTGGCCGCGCTGCTGGCCGAGGCCGAGGGTCCGGACGCCGAGTCGGACAGCAAGCTCGCCTGGTCGCGGCTGGCCGAGCGCTTCTCCGGCCGCCTCCAGTTCGGTACCGCCGGCCTCCGCGGCGAGCTGGGCGCGGGTCCGATGCGGATGAACCGCGCCGTGGTGATCCGGGCCGCCGCCGGCCTGGTGGCCTACGTGAAGAAGGAGAACCTGGGCGACCTGGTCGTCATCGGCTACGACGCCCGGCACAAGTCGTATGACTTCGCCCGTGACACCGCCGCCGTGGTGGTCGGCGCCGGCCTGCGGGCCGCGCTGCTGCCGCGCGCCCTGCCCACCCCGGTGCTCGCCTTCGCGGTCCGCCACCTGGGCGCGGCCGCCGGCGTCACCGTCACCGCCAGCCACAACCCGCCGCAGGACAACGGCTACAAGGTCTACCTGGGCGACGGCTCGCAGATCGTCCCGCCGGCCGACGCCGGGATCGCGGCCGAGATCGACGCGATCGGCTCGCTCACCGAGGTCCCGCTGGCCGAGGACGGCTGGGACGTCGTCGGCGAGGACGTCATGGACGCCTACCTGGCCCGCGCCGTCTCCATCGTGGACCCGCACAGCCCGCGCGACCTGGACGTCGTCTACACCCCGATGCACGGCGTCGGCCGGGACACCCTGGTCGCCGCCTTCCGGCGGGCCGGCTTCCCCGCGCCCACCGTGGTCGCCGAACAGGCCGAGCCCGACCCGGACTTCCCGACCGTGGCCTTCCCCAACCCGGAGGAGCCGGGGGCGATGGACCTCGCCTTCCGCACCGCCGCCTCGGTCGGCCCGGACATCGTCATCGCCAACGACCCGGACGCCGACCGCTGCGCGGTGGCCGTCCCGGCCAACGGCGCCGCCGACGGCAACGGCACCGGCTGGCGGATGCTGCGCGGCGACGACGTGGGCGCGCTGCTCGGCGCCGCCCTGGTCGCCAAGCGGGCCACCGGCACCTTCGCCACCACCATCGTCTCCTCCACCCTGCTCGGCCGGATCGCCGAGGCGGCCGGCCTGGGTTACGCCGAGACGCTGACCGGCTTCAAGTGGATCGCTCGCGCCGACGGCCTGCGCTACGGCTACGAGGAGGCGCTCGGCTACTGCGTCGACCCGCAGGGCGTGCGCGACAAGGACGGCATCACCGCCGCCCTGCTGGTCGCCGAGCTGGCCGCCACCCTCAAGCGGTCCGGCCGCACCCTCGCCGACCTGCTGGACGACCTGGCGCTGGAGCACGGCCTGCACGCCACCGACCAGCTCTCCGTCCGGGTGGAGGACCTCTCGCTGATCGCCGAGGCGATGCAGCGCCTGCGCGAGCAGCCGCCGACCGTGCTGGCCGGCCTGACGGTCACCCGCGCCGACGACCTGACCGCCGGCTCCGCCGACCTGCCGCCCACCGACGGTCTGCGCTACTACCTGGCCGGCGAGGCCGTCCGCTCGGCCCGGATCGTGGTCCGGCCGTCCGGCACCGAGCCCAAGCTGAAGTGCTACCTGGAGGTCGTCCTCCCGGTCGGCTCCGCCGCCGACCTGGCCACCGCCCGGGCGCGCGCCGCGGAGCTGCTCGGCGCGATCAAGCGCGACCTGGCCGTGGCCGCCGGCATCGACGGCTGACCGGCCCGCACACGACGGACCGGCACACGAACGCCGACGCACGACGAAGGGGCCCCCGGCGGGGGCCCCTTCGTCACATCCCGAACCTGCCGGCCCTCAGGCCGCTCAGGTCACTCAGGCCACGATCGCGGCGATCAGCGCGGCCAGGCCCACCAGGGTCGGCGCGATGATCCACCAGCACCAGCGCACGACCACCGGGCCGGCCGCCTCGGGTCGGCCCGCGTTCCGCTCGGCCATCTCCTGCAGGATCGCGACCACCTGGTCGGACCAGGCCCGGTTCGGGTCGGGCGCTCCCTCGACCACCGACGGCGCTGGCCGGCCGAATGTCGTCCCCAGCCGGGAGGCGTGCTGGTCCCCGCCGCGCTGTTGCATCCGGTTGGCCCGCTTGCGCTGGCGCAGCGACACCGGCACGGCCCACACCTGGTACTTGTGGCCCCCGGCCAGCAGCTCCACCGAGTACCCCGCGCGCAGCGCGTCCACGGCCGCCCACGGCGCCGTGATCGTCCGCAGCGGGTTGCGCACCACCAGCCGCCGCTCGTTCGCCCGCACCGCCGGCCGCAGGGTGTAGGCGATCACCGGGAGGGCGAACACCGGCACCGCGGCCAGCGACACGTACGGGGTCTTCCCCGTGCCGTTCAGCGCCGCGTCCCCGATCAGCCACCCGGCCACGGCCAACAGCAGCACGCCGGAGATCACACCGGGAATGGAGCGGTACACGCGGTCCGCGTACACGGGCTCCCCGTCGGGGCCGGCCGAGCCCGGGTGGGGCTTGCCGTCGGATTCGGTCATGGCGTCGATTCTGCCCCATGCTCCCCCTGATCTACAGGGGCGGCGATCACCGTGGCGGTCCCGGCCGTCCTTCTCCCCGTCCGGGTGAGCGACCCACCATCCGCCCCTGGACCACCGCCGGTCCGGTGTGATCGGCCCGGAAGCGTGCCGAGATCTCGGTCCGGCATCGAAAGGTACGGGGCCTAGCGGTTGACTACGCGCGTAGATATGCTGGTGTGGTGACTATGTCCACTCTTGCAGCCAATGCCCTCGGCGCTGCGGGCAGCGGTCTTCAGGACGTTGCGGCGTCCGAGGCCTCGCTCCGCCGCTTCCTGCACGGCCTGCCCGGCGTCGACCAGGTCGGCCTGGAGGCGCGCGCCGCCACTCTCGGTACCCGCTCGATCAAGACCACGGCGAAGGCGTACGCCATCGACCTGGCCATCTCGATGATCGACCTGACCACGCTCGAAGGCGCGGACACGGCCGGCAAGGTGCGCGCACTGTGCACCAAGGGCCGGACCCCCGATCCGTCCGACCCGACCGCCCCGCGCGTCGCCGCCATCTGTGTCTACCCGGACATGGTCGCCACCGCGAAGGACGCACTGCGGGGCACCGACATCCAGGTCGCCTCCGTCGCCACCGCCTTCCCCGCCGGGCGCGCCGCGCTCCCGGTCAAGCTCGCCGACACCGCCGACGCGGTCGCGGCCGGCGCCGACGAGATCGACATGGTGATCGACCGGGGCGCCTTCCTCTCCGGCCGCTACCTGGACGTCTTCAACGAGATCGTCGCCGTCAAGGAGGCGTGCAAGCGCCCCGACGGCACCGCCGCCCACCTCAAGGTGATCTTCGAGACCGGCGAACTGCAGACGTACGACAACGTGCGCCGCGTCTCGTGGCTGGCGATGCTGGCCGGCGCCGACTTCATCAAGACCTCCACCGGCAAGGTCGCCGTCAACGCGACCCCGCCGGTCACCCTGCTGATGCTGGAGGCCGTCCGCGACTTCAAGGCGCAGACCGGCATCCAGGTCGGCGTGAAGCCCGCCGGTGGCATCAAGACCACCAAGGACGCCATGAAGTACCTGGTGATGGTCAACGAGACCCTCGGCGACGACTGGCTGACCCCGCACTGGTTCCGCTTCGGCGCCTCCAGCCTCCTCAACGACCTGCTGATGCAGCGTCAGAAGCTGACCACCGGACGGTACTCCGGCCCCGACTACGTGACGGTGGACTGATCACCATGGCCAAGAAGAAGAACATCGAGGAGCCCGCGGCCCCCCAGCGCGGCGGCCTCTTCAGCTACGCCCCGGCTCCCGAGTCGCCCGCCGCCGCAGGTGACATCGCCACCTCCTACGGCCACTTCATCGGCGGCGAGTTCGTCGACTCCTCCGGCAACGAGGCGCTGAAGACGGTCAACCCGGCCACCGAGCAGGTGCTCGCCGAGTTCGCCCAGGGCACCGAGGAGGACGTCGACCGCGCGGTCGCCGCCGCCCGCAAGGCCTTCACCGACTGGTCGGCGCTGCCGGGCAGCGAGCGCGCCAAGTACCTGTTCCGGATCGCCCGGATCATCCAGGAGCGCAGTCGCGAGCTGGCCGTGCTGGAGTCGATCGACAACGGCAAGCCGATCCGCGAGACCCGCGACGTCGACCTGCCGCTGGTCGCCGCGCACTTCTTCTACTACGCGGGCTGGGCCGACAAGCTCGACTTCGCCGGCTACGGCCCGAACCCCCGCCCGCTGGGCGTGGCCGGCCAGGTCATCCCGTGGAACTTCCCGCTGCTGATGCTGGCGTGGAAGATCGCCCCGGCGCTGGCCACCGGCAACACCGTGGTGCTGAAGCCGGCCGAGACCACCCCGCTGACCGCGCTGCGCTTCGCCGAGATCTGCCGCCAGGCGGGCCTGCCGAAGGGCGTCGTCAACATCGTCACCGGTGACGGCCGCACCGGCGCCGCGCTCACCGCGCACCCGGACGTCAACAAGGTCGCCTTCACCGGCTCCACCCCGGTCGGCCGGGCGATCGCCAAGCAGATCGCCGGTACCCGCAAGAAGCTCTCGCTGGAGCTCGGCGGCAAGGCCGCGAACATCGTCTTCGACGACGCGCCGATCGACCAGGCGGTCGAGGGCATCGTCAACGGCATCTTCTTCAACCAGGGCCACGTCTGCTGCGCGGGCTCGCGCCTGCTGGTCCAGGAGTCGATCCACGACGAGCTGCTGGACGCCCTGAAGCGCCGGATGGGCACCCTGCGGGTCGGCGACCCGCTGGACAAGAACACCGACATCGGCGCCATCAACTCGGCCGCCCAGCTGGCCCGGATCACCGCGCTGACCGACGCCGGCGAGGCCGAGGGCGCCGAGCGCTGGTCGCCCGCGTGCGAGCTGCCGGGCACCGGTTTCTGGTTCAGGCCGACCGTCTTCACCGGCGTCAGCCAGGCCCACCGGATCGCCCAGGAGGAGATCTTCGGCCCGGTCCTGTCGGTGCTGACCTTCCGCACCCCGGCCGAGGCGGTCGAGAAGGCCAACAACACCCCGTTCGGCCTCTCCGCCGGCATCTGGACGGAGAAGGGCTCGCGCATCCTCTGGACTGCCAACCGGCTCAAGGCCGGCGTGGTCTGGGCCAACACCTTCAACAAGTTCGACCCGACCTCGCCGTTCGGCGGCTACAAGGAGTCGGGCTACGGCCGCGAGGGTGGCCGCCACGGTCTGGAGCCCTACCTGAATGTCGAGGCCCGAGATGTCTGATGTCGTGAGCCGTCTTGATGTCCTCAAGACCTACAAGCTGTACGTCGGCGGGAAGTTCCCGCGCTCCGAGAGCGGGCGGGTGTACGAGGTGACGGACTCAAAGGGCGAGTGGCTCGCCAACGCCCCGCTCGGCACCCGCAAGGACGCCCGGGACGCCGTGCAGGCCGCCCGCGCGGCCGTCAAGGGCTGGGCCGGCACCACCGCGTACAACCGCGGCCAGGTGCTGTACCGCGTCGCCGAGATGCTGCAGGGCCGGCGCGAGCAGTTCGCCGCCGAGGTGGCGCTCTCCGAGGGCGTCGGCCCGAAGAAGGCCGCCGCCCTGGTGGACGCCGCCATCGACCGCTGGGTCTGGTACGCGGGCTGGACCGACAAGGTCGCCCAGATCGCGGGCGGGGCCAACCCGGTCGCCGGGCCGTTCTTCAACCTCTCCACCCCCGAGCCGACCGGTGTGGTCGGGATCGTCGCCCCGCAGGCCGGCTACGGGCACTCGCTGCTCGGCCTGGTCTCGGTGGTCGCGCCCGCCATCGCCACCGGCAACACCGTGGTGGTCGCGGCCGCCGCGGACGCCCCGCTGCCGGCCCTGTCGCTGGGCGAGGTGCTGGCCACCTCGGACGTCCCCGGCGGCGTGGTCAACATCATCTCGGGCCGTACCGCCGACATCGCGCCCACCCTGGCCTCGCACCAGGACGTCAACGCGGTGGACCTCACCGGCGCCATCGCCGCCGACGGTCCCGGCGCGGCGGGTGCGCTGGAAGCGGCTGCCGCGGATACCCTGAAGAGGGTGGTCCGTCCGCAGCTGGACCCGTTCGCCCAGGACTGGACCAATGCTCCCGGTACCGACCGGCTACTCTCCTTCCTGGAGACGAAGACGGTCTGGCACCCGATGGGGATCTGACCTCCCCGTCACCCGTGGGCTCACGAGCCCGCAGAGCAACAACTCCACAGACTGGCCGTCCCCAGTGCCCTCACCCCCCCCAGGGCCCGGACGGTCATTGGACGGACCCGCGCCTCTCCCCCCCTGGCGCGGGTCCGTCGACTTTCCCGACGTCTCCGTCCGGCGTCTCCCCCCGGCGTTTCCCCGTGCCGCCGGTCCGTCGACTTCCGTCGCAGCCGGTACCTGCCGCTGCCGCTGCCGCGCCGCGCCTCGCCCTCGCCGCGCCGCAGGCGCAGCAGAAGGTGTGGTCCGACGGGTTTCGGCATCCGGCCCGGATGCGTCAGACTGGTGTCCCGTGAGTGACTCCCCGCTGAATCCCGTGCCGACAGCCCGCGCCCGAGTGATCCTGCTGTCCGGGCCCTCCGGATCGGGGAAGTCCTCTCTGGCGGAGCGCAGCGGCCTGCCGGTGCTCCAGCTCGACGACTTCTACAAGGACGGGGACGACCCCACCCTGCCGCTGCTGCCCGACGGCGCGGTCGACTGGGACTCCCCGCTGGCCTGGCACCGCGAGCAGGCCGTGGCCGCGATCCGCAGCCTGTACGAGACCGGCCGCACCGAGGTCCCGGTGTACTCCATCCCGGCCAACGGCCGGGTCTCCACCCGGGTGCTGGACCTCGCCGGCGCGCCCGCGTTCATCGCCGAGGGCATCTTCGCCGCCGAGATCGCCGGTGACTGCGCCGCCGAGGACCTGCTGGGCGACGCGCTGTGCCTGCGCAACGGCGCGCTCACCACGGCCTGGCGCCGGCTGCGCCGGGACGTCCGGGAGGGCCGCAAGTCGCTGCCCGTCCTGGTGCGCCGCGGCTGGCGCCTGATGCGCGCCGAGCGCTCGATCGTCGGCCGACAGGTCGGACTGGGCGCCCACCCCTGCACCGGCCCGGAGGCGGACCGGCGGATCCGCGCGGCGGCCGGGCGGCAGCTCTCGGCGGTCTGAGGTCCGCGCGGGACCACGAGGGCCCGCCCGGCCCGGACGCGAACGCGAAGAACGGCGGGCCCGGTGCGTCTCCCCCGCACCGGGCCGCCGCCTTCCCGGACGGCCAGCGGGCTCCCCCGGCGGCGCCGCTCCCCCGAGCCGGCGCCACCAGTTCCCTCGACCGTCCTCACCCGTCCCCCGACGGGAGTCCCTGCCCCTCTCGGGGCCCTTCTCAGGCGACCAGCTCGCCGAACGCCCGGGCCGTGTCGCCCGACTTGTTCAGGTGCTCGTCGTCGCGCAGCCGGCGCAGCGCGCGCCAGATGCTGCTCTTGACCGTCCCGACGCTGATGCCGAGCACGTCGGCGATCTCCGGGTCGGTCTTGCCCTCGTAGTAGCGCAGCACCAGCATGGTCCGCTGGTTCTCCGGCAGCTTGGCCAGCGCCTGCCAGAGCACGGCGCGCAGCTCGGTGCCGCCCATCGCGTCGGTGTCGCCGACCGTCTCCGGCAGCTCCTCGGTCGGGTACTCGTTGACCTTGCGGCGCCGCCAGGCGGAGATGTGCAGGTTGGTCATGGTGCGGCGGAGGTAGCCCCCCACCGCGGCCTTGTCGGTGATCCGGCCCCAGGCCCGGTAGGTGCTGAAGAGCGCGCTCTGCAGCAGGTCCTCGGCCTCGTAGCGGTCACCGGTGAGGTGGTACGCCGTGGCGTACAGGGAGGCGCGGCGCTCGCGCACGTACGCGGTGAACTCCTTGGTGTGGTCCTCCGCGACGGCCGAGTGCTCCCCCTGCGCGTCTCCCTGTCCCGCCTCGGCGGTGCGGGCCGCTGCGGGGTTCAGCCGCAGCAGCGTCGCACCTGCGGACTCGCGGCCGGCCGACTCCCCCGAGTCGACCTTCCGCAGCCCGCTTCCCCCGATCCCCCGGGTTCCCCCGTTCCCCCCCAGGGTGTCCTTGCCCTCGACGCGCACGGGGAGGATCCCCCGCAGCGTGAGGGTGCTGGCGGAGTCGACCACGGTCCCCCGGTGGCCGATCCCGTACAGCTCCCCCTGCCTGCCGCCGCCGCTCACCCGGCGGGCGACAGTGTTTCCACCGGCGCTGTGTGCGCACCCCCGCACGATCACGGCACCGGAGGTCTCGTCGGTCCTGACCTCGTACCGGGTCCGGTGGGTGGCCGATGACGAACGCGCGGTGCGGTCAGCCGGGTTGGTCCGGGTCTGCAGCCTGGCGTTCATCGTGCGCCCCCTTGGTCGGTACGAGCGGTTCCTGTTGCCGCCGTTCAGCCGGCCTGTTGGCCCGCTGTACTGCGGCGACATGGAAAATCTTGCCCGCCGGTTGTGATGACGCTGTCCGTCGACTGTCACAGGGCTGTCACAGGGGCGGGCCTTTCGTCCCGCATCGCCTCCCGCCGTGACGGACGCCGGTGGCTCCGGTTCCGGTTCCCGCTCGGACGGTGACAGGTGCCGGGGGGTGATTCGGCGCTCCGGGTGAGCCAGAATGAGGCCCGTGCCTTTCCTCCTACTGATCGAGGACGACGACGCCATCCGTACCGGCCTCGAACTCGCCCTCACCCGCCAGGGCCACAAAGTGGCCACCGCCGCCTCCGGCGAGGACGGTCTGAGGCTCTTCAAGGAGCAGCGGCCGGACCTGATCGTGCTGGACGTCATGCTGCCCGGAATCGACGGCTTCGAGGTCTGCCGCCGGATCCGCCGCACCGACCAGCTGCCGATCATCCTGCTCACCGCCCGGTCCGACGACATCGACGTCGTGGTCGGCCTGGAGTCCGGCGCGGACGACTACGTCGTCAAGCCGGTGCAGCCGCGCGTCCTGGACGCCCGGATCCGGGCCGTGCTGCGGCGCGGCGAGCGGGAGAGCTCGGACTCCTCCGCCTACGGCACGGTGGTGATCGACCGCGCGGCGATGACCGTCACCAAGGACGGCGAGGACCTCCAACTCACCCCGACCGAGCTGCGACTGCTGCTGGAGCTCAGCCGCCGGCCCGGGCAGGCGCTCTCCCGTCAGCAGCTGCTGCGCCTGGTCTGGGAGCACGACTACCTCGGCGACTCCCGACTGGTGGACGCGTGCGTCCAGCGGCTGCGGGCGAAGGTCGAGGACGTGCCCTCGGCGCCGACGCTGATCCGCACGGTGCGCGGGGTCGGCTACCGCCTGGACCCGCCGGCGTGAGCGCCCCCGACCACCGCCCCCCGCTCCTGATATCCCGCCTCTCCTGATCTTCCGCAACGACAGGCTCCCGTGACTGACCTTCAGACGACGACCAGCCGCTTCTCCTCGGGCCCGTGGCGACGGCTGCGCTCCCTGCGGGTGCGGCTGATCGCGGTGTTCGCCGCGGTCGCACTGCTCGCCGCCGTCTCGGCCTCCGGCATCGCGTACTGGCTGAACCGGGACGCGGTGCTCAAGCGCGCCCAGGACACCGCGCTCAACGACTTCCGGGTCTCGCTCACCCGCAACGTCTCCGAGCTGCCCCTGAACGCCACCTGTACCGAGCTGAGCCAGCTGGCCACCAGCGTCGCCAGCTCCGGGCTCACCTACGAGGTGGTGGTCTCCGACCCCGCCCACCCGGACTGCGTCGCCTCCTCGGACCCGGTGAACTACACGCTCGCCGGCGTCCCGGCCAAGCTGCAGGACACCGTCGCCAAGCCGCGCGAGGTCACCGAGAACAACCCGTACGCGTACCACCTGTACTGGCAGCGGCAGAACCTGGACGGCCGCCCGTTCCTGATCGGCGGCACCAGGGTGGTGCCGACCGGGCCGACGGCGTACATGTTCAAGTCGCTGGAGAACGAGCGGGCCGACCTGAACACGCTCGGCTGGTCGCTGGCGATCGCCACCCTGCTGGCGCTGATCGGCTCGGCCCTGCTCGCCCAGGCCGCGTCGGCGACGGTGCTGCGCCCGGTCAAGCGGCTCGGCGAGGCGGCCCGCAGGCTCGGCGAGGGCCATCTGGACACCCGGCTCGAAGTCGAGGGATCGGACGAACTCGCGGACCTCGCGAGGACGTTCAACCGCACCGCGGAGTCGTTGCACGAGCAGGTCGAGGAGCTGAGCGCACGGGAGGCGCAGAGCCGGCGGTTCGTCGCCGACATGTCGCACGAGCTGCGCACCCCGCTGACCGCGATGACCGCCGTGACGGACATCCTGGAGGACGAGGCCGAGTCGCTGGACCCGATGATCGAGCCGGCCGTGCGGCTGGTGGTCAACGAGACGCGCCGGCTCTCCGACCTGGTGGAGAACCTGATGGAGGTGACCCGCTTCGACGCCGGTACGGCCAAGCTGGTCGCCGACGAGGTGGACATCGCCGATCTGATCATGTCCTGCATCGACGGCCGGGCCTGGTACGACGCGGTCGAGCTGGACGCCCCGCGCGGCGTCCGGGCCGTGGTCGACCCGCGCCGGCTGGACGTCGTCTTCGCCAACCTGATCGGCAACGCGCTCAAGCACGGCGGCTCGCCGGTGCGGGTGACGGTCCGGGAGGAGGGCCCCCGGGAGGGCGGCCCGGTGGACGAGCCGGTGGGTGGCCCGCTCGGTGCTCCGTCGGGTGGTCCGCTCGGTGGCCCGCACGGTGGCCCGTCGGGTGGTCCGCTCGCCGGCCCGCTCGGTGACGCGGAGGGCGGGGTGGAGGGCGGCCCGGCGGTCGGCTCGGTCGTCGTCGAGGTCTCGGACAGCGGCCCCGGCATCCCGGAGGACGTGCTGCCGCACGTCTTCGACCGGTTCTACAAGGCGGACAAGGGGCGGGCGCGGTCGGAGGGCAGCGGCCTGGGCCTGTCGATCGCGATGGCCAACGCACAGATCCACGGGGGGACGATCACGGCCGCCAACGGGGAGGTGGGGGCGGTGTTCACGCTGACGCTGCCGAGGACCCAGCCTCCGCCGCAGCCGGCCGCCGACTCCGAGGAGAATGCGCAGTGACCTCCCGTCCGTCCGTTCCGGCGTGGCCGGCCCGTCCCGCTCGATCGTCCCGCCCCGGGCGCTCGGCCCGTCCCGGCCGCTCGGTGCGGGCGTCCCGTCCGGCCCGGGTGTTCGGCGCCGCCGGGCTGCTGGCCCTGGCCGCCCTCGCCGCCGGGTGCGGCATCCGCCCGACCGCCGTCCCGGTGGACGCGGGTGCGCCCGCCAGCCGGACGGCCTGCCCGACCGCGCCGACCATACCGACGGCGCCGGCCACACCGTCGCCGGTCGGCCCGACGGCACCGGCCGCGCATTCCTCGGTGAAGCCGTTCGCGAGCCCGGCACCGTCGGTCACGCGGGCCTCCGGGCCGTCCACCCCGCCGGCGGACAACGTGTTCAGCGCGGTGGCGTCACCGGTCCCGACCGCCTCGCCCACCTGTCGCTGATCGATTCCGCCCGCTTCCGCGCCGACCGGGACCGGTCTGGTGCCGCTTCGGGCCGCTCCGCGCCACTCGGAGCCGTTCCGCACCGCTCTGCGGGCGTGCGGCGGAATGTTCACGCCGGGCGTGGAACCGCCGCGCCACCGGCTCACGTCCTTCCCCGCGTGCAGCGAGATGGCACCAGGGCACGCGAGCAGCGTTCCGTCGTGCGGACCGAGACCGGACCGGCGGCGGCCGTCCACCGTCCCCTACGGATGGCGGGCCTCGTCGGCCTCGTCCTCCACCTGGCCCTGGCCGGCTGGTCGGTGCTGAGACCCTTGCCGGTGGCCTGGGTCTACGACGCCAACCTGACGCCGCTGGCCTCGCTCCGCTCCTCCACCGCCTGGCAGTTGCTCGGCGAACTGCTCCTGCTGGCCCCGCTCGGCGTCCTGCTCCCGCTCGCCGGCGGCCGCCTCCGGGCCCCCTGGCTCCCGTCCTTCCTCCGCACCACGGGTGCCTCCGCGCTGCTGGCCACCGCCCTGGAGTTCCTCTCCTCCTGGACCCCCGGCCATGTCCTGAACGTCGACCACATACTGTTCGCCGTCGTCGGGGTGGTCATCGTCCACCTGGCCCTGGTGCCGGCCTGCCGGTCGCTGCTGCTCCGGCCCCGCCGACCGCGAGCCGACCGGCCGGCGCCCGCCCCGGCCCCTACGCCGACACCCGCCCCCGTCTACGCGGAGCCCTTCTCGTCCCACGGCCGCTGAGGCGGCTCGCTGCTCGCCGGACAGTGGTGGGCATCGGGAGCGGCCACCGCGCACGGGGCGGGGTCGATCAGCTCCGCGACGAACCGCGGTTCCTCCACCGCGCCGGGGGTCAGCGGCCGAGGCGGCGCGCCTGCTGGCGCCGGCGCACGACCAGGATGCCCAGGGTGGCGACGCCCATCGCGATCGCCGTCGCACCGGTGATCGCCATCGGTGCGGAGGAGGAGCCGCCGCCGGTCGACGCCAGCGTCGACGTCGGGACCGGAGCCGGAGCCGCGACGGCCGGGCGGTCCGGCGCCGAGCCGGTGACCTGCACCGAAGCGACCAGCGCGACGGCGGACGGCGAGGTCGCGACCGGCGCCGGAGCCGCCGGCGGGCTCGCCGCCCCGGTGGGGGTCGCGGTGGCCGTCACCGTGACCGTGGGCATGGGCGACGCCGGGCCGGACGACGTACCGGAGCCGCTCGGCGCCACGACGGTGAACTGGAGCGCCCGGCTGGAGGCCCCGACGCCGGCCCCGCCCCCTTCCGGCAGGCTGTACGCCGTGAGCAGCACCGAGTCGCCGCCGAGCGGGGCGTCGCCGGCGAAGGCCAACCGGACGTTGATCGTGCGGGAGGCGCCGTCCCGCAGGTGGATGACGTCGGCCTCCTTGTCGCCCGACCGGAGCGCCAGGGTCAGCTGGCCCGTCGGAAACTCCTGCACCCAAGGGGTGGCGGCCAGCCACTCGCCGGCCGGGGTCTGGAAATCGAGCCGGACCCCGTCGACGGGCAGCGTTCGCGCGCTCTGGAAGGTGACCTCGGGGAGAACGCGGATGTCCTTGCCGCTGTGGTTGGCGACGACCAGCTTGAAGGGCTTCGCCTCGCCGCCCGCGGTGAAGGAGACGGGGACCCCTTCGACACTCGGATCCGCCAGGCCGGGAGCGGGGGCCGGCGACGGGGTGCTCGGCCGGCCGGCCGGGACGATGGTGAACCGCCCGTACTCGCTGAAGGGGTTTGAGAGCCGCTGCTCCGGAGGCAGCGTCGGATCCGACACCTCGGCCCGGAATCCGGCCGTCGCCGTGCCGCCCACGGCATCGGCGGTGACGGCGAGGCGCAGCCGGTAGCTGACCGAGGCCCCGGCGGGCACGCTGATCCTGGTGGCGAAGGTGTCGAGCTCCCACACGGCGCCGACGCGCTGGCCCGGGCTGAGCAGGGCGCTCTTCCACTGGGTACTGCCGGGCGCCTGGAACTCCAGCTTGAGCTGGGTCTCCTTGATGCCGGAGTCGACGTCCGCCAGGGTGAACCCGGTCGTGGCGTCGACCGCGTGGTCGGCGGAGTTCTTCAGGGTCGCGGTGAACTCGACCGGCGCCGCGCCGGCGGTGAAGGTGCCGGGGAGCCCGTCCAGCGTGATCGACACCGGACCGCTCTGCGCCCGGGTGCTTCCGGGCCCCTGCGGGCCCTGGGTGCTGCGGGGAGCCGACGGGGCCGCGAGGGCGGCCGGGGCGGAGGCCAGGGCGGCGCCGGAAACCAGAGTTGCGGTGGCGGCAAGGGCGAGGAAGCCGCGGTGCTGAGTACGCAATGGAACCTCACGGAGGAGAGCGGGCCTGGCCCGGCAGAGAGTGGGTCGCCAGGACTGTGTGGGAACCCGTCGCAGGCCATGACCGTCCCGCCGCTTCGCCCCCAAACTCCAGCAACGGCGGCATCATATCCGAACGCATGGACCATTCATGAAGGAGTTTCGGTCGCCGGGACGAACACTCGGCGCGGGCCGTGGAAAGCGCCCGCGCCGCCTGGTTCCCCGCCTTCTCGGCCGGTTAGCGGGCTCGCCGAACCCTGCCGCCGACCTCGATCAGACCGCCGGACCGGACGGCCGTGACAAGCTGCGAACCGAGCCCCTGGGTGATCGTCAGACCGCGTCCGAGTTCGGCCGTGAGCAGCAGTGCGGCGGCGCCGGTGGCCTCGTCCTCGTCGATCCCGTCACCGCGACCGGGGAACGCGCGCGCCCGCACGGTGCCCGCCTGCTCGTCCTGCCAGGCCCAGGCGTAGATCCACTCCCCCGGCTGCGGGACGTCCAGGGCGTCCACCTCGGCCACGGAACCGTACTGCTTCAACGTGCGCCCCGGCGCCCACCCGGCGCGGGCCTCGATGCGGGTGAACTCGGCGTCGTGACGGGCCCGTACGGTGCCGGCGGCGGTCACCAGCTCGTCCACGCCGAGCAGCCAGGCCGCGCCGACGCAAGGGTGGCCGGCGAACGGCAGGCGAACGCTGGGCGTGTAGATGTCGATCGCGCCGCGCTCGGCGTCGTCGACGAAGACGGTCTCGCTGAAGCCGAGTTCGCGGGCGACGGCCAGCCGGTCCGCCTCGCCGGGGACGGCCGCGCCGTCGCGGACCACGCCGAGCTCGTTGCCGTGCGCGCCGTCGGGGCCGCAAAAGACCCGAAGGACCTCATAGTCAGTCATTCGTCC
This sequence comes from Kitasatospora sp. NPDC050463, assembly GCF_040655255.1. Lineage (NCBI taxonomy): Bacteria > Bacillati > Actinomycetota > Actinomycetes > Kitasatosporales > Streptomycetaceae > Kitasatospora > Kitasatospora sp. NPDC050463. The sequence goes on along the minus strand of NZ_JBFAJO010000106.1, from coordinate 7,068 downwards.
ACCCAACCACGGGCGGGGGGCGGATTCAGCAATGAGTCCGTGACGAAAACGCGGCGGCAAATGTCGGTGGGCTCCAGTACTGTGCGCTCTCGTCCCCATCGGTTTTCCCCTTCTCACCTCCCACAGGAATTGCCTCCGTGAACCTCGACTTCACCGTTGACCCCCTTTTCTCCTGGTACGTCGTGCTGCTGGCGATCAGCGGCATCGCCATGGTCGTCCTCGGCGCGATCAACCTCGGCGGCGGCCTGAGCGCCGGCTGGCGCGTCATCAACGTGATCGCCGGTGTCGCGTTCGCGGGCTACGCGTACTACCTCGCGTTCCTCTTCGAGGGCAGCGAGTACCGCATGTTCTTCCAGGCGTTCATCCTCCCGGTGCTGCTGATCGTCAACGCGGTCAAGGCCCTGGTGGCCCGCAGCAACGCCCCGGCCCCGCAGCCGGCGGCCTACCAGGCGACGTACGACCCGAACGCGCAGTACAACCCCAACGCGCCGTACAACCCGAACGCCGCGCAGAACCCCTACGCGCAGGCCGCGCCGGTGCCGCCGCAGGGCGCCCCGGCGGCCCAGCCCGTTCAGCCCCCGACTCAGCCGCAGCCGCCGCAGCACCCGGCGGGCTGATCCCGGTGGCCGGCGCCGGTCGTCCGGTGGCCGGCCACTCCTGGTGCCATGGCGTGGAACCGCTTCACCCATCCGTCGCCGGACCGGTTCCGGCAAAGCCCCCCCGGAGGCCGGCGATGACACCTGGCGAAGCGGACCCGGCGCCCTCCCCGGACCGCAGCGAGGAACCGCCCGACCTGGGCGACGCTCATGTCGGGCTGCTCGTGGCCCTGGGCGCGGTGGCCATCACCCGATTCGTCGCCGAGCGGCCCGGGTGGTCCCTGGTCATCGCGGCCGTCCCCACCGTCTGGTTCGTGGTCGCGTTGGCCTTCATCACCGCGCTCGGCGGCCGCGGCCGCAACGCCGTCCGCCGCGCCTACGTCGCCACCTTCGGCTGGCTGACGTACTTCTGACGTGTCCGCCGTCGCCCCCACCGGGGCGAACGGGACGGTGAGGCTCCTTCACAGCACGGTCCGCGCGTTCTCGATCCGCGAGGACTTGGACGGATGCCAGCCACACCGGTCGGCGAGTTGCCGCCCGGTGAGGCCCGCCTCCCGCCGGATCTCGCCGAGCCGATCGGCGAGATCCCGCCGGGCCTGCCGGACGCTTGATGAGGCTGGATCGGACATAGCGGCAGCCGTTCAGCGCGGCCGGTACTCCTCGTGGGGGATGGCGCGCTGCCACACGGATTCGAATGCCGCACCGCACAGCTTCGCGAGGGCTTGGTCGGTGACGTACTCGCGACCGTCAACATCCAACTGGCCGTCGCCGGTGAAGTGATGGAAGAGCACGGTCTCGTCGTCGAAAACCCAGAAGTCCGGCCCCGGTAGAGCGAGATCGCGAGTCTGGCGCCTGGGCAGCCATCGCACCAGCTCCCCGGCGGCAATGTTGGCGAACGTCCCGTCGTACTCATAGCGGACGTAGTCGCTGATCGGCTCCGAGATGATGCGCGCTCGCCGAACGACTACTCCCCTGGCCACTGCTGCATTGACCACGTCGTGCCAGGACAGCCACCACGAGTCCCGATCCGCAGGCTCGGGCCGGAGCCCGTCCTGCCAGGCGACGAAAGTGGGGTCGTCGCGCATGTAGCTGTCGCGCATCTCCAGATGCACGGCCGACCTTCGCGCCACGGCCAGCGCCTCACGTGCCGGTGGTTGCACTCTCTTCCCCTTTCGCCGGCCTCGGAATGAACCGAAGCATGTTCACGGGCAGCCGGATCACGGTCTCGTGCGGCGGCACCTCGGTCGAGTGCCCGGGCACCGAACCGACCTCCTGTGCCTCGCGGACCGTCTCGTCATCAGCCTTCCAGGACTGGATGATCAAGTCACCCGTCACCTCGTCCTGCGTGATCTGGTGACGACGGTGGAATGCCGGGTGGCGGAAACTAGTCGTGCCCGATGTCACCCGGCGCGGACCGATCCTGGTTCACCACGCTGACGAGGTCGCCGACCTGCACGTGGTCGAAGAACCAGCGGGCGTCCTCGGTGCTCAGCCCGACCGCCCCGAAGGTGCGGTTCTCGTGGCCGAGGATGCCAGGTCCGTACCAGTTCATGCCGCAGACGAACGTCGAGCGGCCGTCCTCGGCGACCAGCCGCACGCACCAGGGCAGCACCAGGTCGTACTCGCCCCCGCCGGACGGCTGCGGCATCGGCCCGCTGCTACTGCTGCTCACACGCAGCGAGTCCTGCTTGTCCGCCACCTTCATGAGGCCCGTCGGAGTGGGGAAGTCGGCACGGCCCGCGGTCGCCGGCATGGTCCGGAGTGTCGTGGTGCCGGACTGGACCCGGACCGTGTGCGCGGTGAGGTCCACATGGCCGACCACGTCCCTCGACGGCGGCGGGGCGCTCGCGCTCGCACTCCCGCTCGCGCTCGCGCTCGGCGAAGGCACGGGCCCGGCGGTCCCCGGTGCGACGACCCCCTGCTGCCGCCCCGGCAGAACGGCGCCCGAGCCCAGCAAGCCCACCGCGCACACCGCCGCGGCCACCCCCAGAACCGCCGCCCGCCGCCTGCGCCGCCGGCCCGCACCCCGGCGGCGCACGGTGTCGTACGGCAACGGCAGCGCCACCGGCGCCTGCGCATACAGCTCGCTCAGCGCCGAGGAGATCCTGTCATCCTGCTCGGAACGCGCGTGATCCTCCAGCTCAGGCACAGTGGTTCATCCTTTCCGAACGTCGGAGGGCGGCGCTCCCCGCCTCCGGCTCGTCGCGAAGATGCTCCGCGAGCGCGGCGCGCCCCCGGGAGAGGCGGGCCTTGATCGTGCCGACCGCCGCCCCGGTCTCCTCGGCTATCTGATGGAGACTCAGATCACACAGGTGGAAGAGCACGATCGCCTGCCGCTGCGCCGCCGGAAGCGTGCGCAGCGCCGCCACCAGGGTGATGTGCTCCGGACCCGGCCCGGAGACCTCCTGCGGCAGCGCGTGCACGCGCTCTCGCTCCAGCACCCGGCCGCGACGGGCCCGCCGCCACCGGCTGACCGCCAGCCGCCAGGCGACCGTACGGATCCACGCCTCGGGCGGGCCGTCATCGGTCGAGAACCGGGCGCGCCTGCCCCAGCCCCGCACGAAAGCCTCCTGGACCGCATCCTGTGCCTCGCTGAAATCCCCCGTCATGGCGTACAACTGCCGTACCAGTAGGGAGAACGAGGACATGTAGAACGCGCTGTACTCCTCGTCGGTCATCCCGTGTGCCGCTCCGCCTTCTCGATCGGACGCCCCTGCATCCACCACCTCCACGCACGGGACGCGGACGGGGTTGCGCCGGATCCGGCAGCGGAGTCAGCGGGGACGGGAGACCTGTCCACGGACCAGATCAACTGAGACGCCGAGCGGAACAAGGGGGTGGGGCGGCCTGTCGGCCGCCCCACCCCTATGCGTGCGCTGCTCAGATGAAGTGGTCGAACTCGCCGGCCTTCACTCCGAGGATGAAAGCGCGGAGCTTGGCAGCGTCGGTCGTGACGACGACATCGGGGTCGTCCGACTCACGGAGGTGGCGCAGATCGCCAACGCCAGAAGCCAGTTCGAGGCAGTTGTTGGAGCCTTCACCTTCGCTGTACGAGGACTTCTGCCAGGAGAGATGGAACATCGGGTGCCTTTCAGCTCTGGAGCAGATAGAGGAGATGCTGAATGAGCCCCAGCGAACTGCGAGCAGACAGGTCGCGCAGCGACCCGGTCGTATCGACGGCAGGCAACGCAACATCGCTCAGCTGCTGAAGCTTTCGACGGTAGGCCACGATCTCGGCCTGATCTCCAAGATGCTCGGCATGCCTTGGTGCGTCCAGAATAACGGTCGAAAGATCGGCGCAGCCAGGGTCGCAGAGTAGAAACGAGGCCGAGAGAGGTGCATGGTTCGGCGCTGTGAACGGAACAACCTGGATGGTGACGTTGGGAAGCTCTGCCAGGTCGACGAGGTGCAACAGCTGAGCCCGCATGACGCCGTCACCCGCAAATCGCATGCGCAGCGCAGCCTCGTGAATAACGAAACGGAACTCACGCTGTCCGCCATCGGTCAGAATCCGCTGCCGTTCCATCCGGAACTGGACTTGCACCTCTGACTCCCAGGCACCGGGCCGATTCGAGCTCTCATAGATCGCCCGCGCATATCCGGGCAGCTGAAAGACGCCTGGGATGTAGAGGCTGTCGTAGCTGGCCAACGACACCGCCCTGCCCTCGACTTCCGCCAGATCCAGCGCGAGGGCCGGAACCTTCCCCTTGAACTCCGTCCACCAACCCTTGCCGTCACTGGCACCCAGGTCGTGCAGGATGGCCATATAGGTCTCATCCGTGCACCCATACGCGGCCAACAGTGTCGCAAGGCGGGACGGGTCAAGCCCAGTACGAGCGGCCTCGATGTGGCTCAACTGCGGTCCACCCATGCCGATCGTGGCTCCGGCATCCTTCACCGCCAGCCCAGCAGCCTCACGCAGTCTCCTCAGCTCAGCGCCGAACCGCTTCTGTCGCTCGCTGATTTGAGTCCTGAGAGCCAAGGGTCTTCCTTCCGTGTCGGAGCAGTTTCCCGCTTCGAGAGCGCCGGGCGCCACTCACAAGAGTGAGGTTACCCAGCCCGAGGGGCCATTTCGGGCGATCGTGTTGCACGCGTGGAACCTGCAGCCCTACTCTCAGTGTTGCACCGATCACACGACGGAGTGTCAGTAATGCCCTGCTCGGGCGCCGCAGAGCAGCCATGTGCATGTTCGGCCTGGCTCACGGTCACGTCTCCGCCGCGAACTCCCTCTCCTCTTCCGGAGGTTCTTCGTGCGTTCCTGCAACCCTCCCGACTGGTCCGCCGCCCGCCATGAGCTGCGCGAGTCCCTCGCCGCCTCCGGCTGGCCGCCGGACACCATCGCCGACGCCGAACTCGCTCTGCACGAACTCTTCGTCAACGCCTGGCGCCACGCGGGCAGCCAGGCGCCGCTCGTCGTCGTCGTCCTCCTGAACCGCACCCTCCGGGTCTCGGTCGCCGACGACAGCCCCACCCTCCCCGAGCAGCGCACCTCCGCCGACCCCTACGAACTCTCGGGCCGGGGGCTTCACTTGGTCCGCTCGCTCACCCACCGATTCGGTGCCGACCCGCGCAAGAACGGCAAGGTCGTCTGGTTCGAGCTGGACTCCGCCGCGTGAACCCCGACCGCCGGCCGATCCGGCCCACCGACCCCCGCGTCCGCTCCTACTCCGAGGCGCAGATCACCACCCTCCTCGCCGAACTCCACGAGCGCGGAAGCAAGTTCGGCATCATCTGGCCGAGCTCCGGCACCGACCGGACCATCGACGGCCGCGTCCTCGTCCGCTTCGGCACCGCGCCTTCCACCACCCTCCGGAACCTCCTCAACCTGCTCCTCGACGCCGAGCGCGCCGCCGACCAGGCCCCCGGGCGAGGTGACCGGTGGGAGTCCTGATCCCCCTCCTCACCCAGGCGATCCACACCGAGCGCACCACGATCGCCTACCTCGCCGTGGAGAGCGTCCCCGACGCCGCCCTCCAACTCCGCGTCGCCGTCGACCTCGACGTCCACGCCGGCCCGGGCGAGCACCTCGCCATCCCCCTCACCCGCGACCAGGCCGACGAGCTGCTCCACGAACTCGCCGCCCGCCTCGGGCGCCGGGTCATCGGGGTGCGGCGATGAGCCTCGGCAGCTCCGCCGGCTTCCTCGTCGCCACCGCCCTCGTCACGCTCCTCGCCCTCGCGCTGCTCACCGTCGTACTCGGCGTGATCACCGCGCTCAAGGTGAACCGGCGCAGCGACGACGACTCCACCCCCGGCATACCCCGCTGATCGGCCGCTACCGATCACCCCGCCCGGCGGCTGCCGCCGCGGCCCGCTCCCCGCTCCCCCGCACGGGAAGTCGGCCCGCCCGACTTCCCACTCCACCCTCCCCAGGGCATTGCAGACTTGCCTCTCGCCATCCGGGCAAGCGAAAGGCAGGGCCTCCCCTCCGGGAAGCCCTGCCCCACAGCACGCGAACCCGTCGACCCCGTCGAAGAGTTCACCGCCCCGCCGCCCGACGCGGTTGCCCCTACCCGTGATCCGAACTCGGCGCGGCAGCACCGCCCGAGGGCGCTTCGGGCTTGGCGTGGAGGATGTCGCGGGCCTGCTCCGCCGCGCGGGCGATGCTCTCGGAGACGAAGTCGAGGAACCGGGCGACGTTCTCCAGGCGGACGGCGGCGGGGGTCTCGGGGCCGAGGACGCCGACGCCCTGCCGTGCGGTCTCGACGATCTGGGCGGTGGACCGGGCGCTGGCGATCATCGACTGGTACCAGATGTCGTCGTCGACGACGTAGCGCTCGCGGCGGCGTTCGTCGCGCTCCCGGCGGACGAAGCCCTGAGTCTCCAGGAACGCGATCGCCTTGGAGATGGAGGCCGGGCTGACCTGGAGGCGCTGAACGAGTTCGGACGCGGTGAGGCTGCCCGTGTCGGTCAGGGTCAGACAGGCCATCACCCGGGACATCATCGTGGGCATGCCCGACCCCATGAGGACGGTGGTGAACGTCTCCTCGTACGCGCGCACCGCCTCGGCGTCGCGCCCGTGGGCCTGCTCGGGCACCCCCGGCCCCCGGGGGGTGGTCTGCCCGCGTCGGTGGGTGCGGCGTTCGGTGGCGCGGTGGGCCAGGTCCGCGCGGTAGGCGGTGGGGCCGCCGTTGCGCATCACCTCACGCGTGACGGTCGAGGTCGGGCGGTCGAGACGTCTGGCGATCTCCGCGTAGGCGAGGCCGTCGGCCACTCCCAGCGCGATCTGCTGGCGTTCCTGCTGGGTGAGCCTGCCTCCCGGCATCGCGGTCTCCTTCGTGTGTCCGTGGTGCCCCCAGCATAGCGTTCACTCTCAGTCCATTGCAACGAACAAGATGACCATCGTTGCATTTGATTCCAGGCCTTCGCAACGATATTTAGGCTCTGACCTGCACTGATGAAGATTCAGCGCAACGAATCTGTTGCTGAGACATGGAAAGCAACGTAGCTTTTGCGGAGTCAGAAACGACCAG
>NZ_JBFAJO010000105.1:20361-22213 GCF_040655255.1 Kitasatospora sp. NPDC050463 | reverse complement strand
GAGGCTCAGCGGATCTCGATCGAGCGCCTGAGCCGGGCCGGCGTCAAGGTCGTGGACGTCCTCGGCGTGGCGGCCGAGCTGCAGAAGACCTGGGCACGCGAGGACTGGGCGCACTGGGGCGGCATCTACGCGAGTGTCAGCCCGGGCTACGCCGCCGTCATGGAGTCGGTGGGCCGCGCCCAGGCGGAGGCCACCGGCGGCGAGGGCGCCGGGGCCGAGGTCACGTGGGCCCGGGCCCACGGCCAGCTGGCCTGATCCTCCCGTGGACCTCCGGCCGCCGATCGCGGCCGGGATCGCGTCGCCGCCGCCCCGGGCTGATGGGCCCGGGGCGGCGACCGCCCCCCACGCCCGGCGTCGATCCCGGACGCCGGCCGACGACCTTGACGAAATCGGAGCAGTCCCATGTCGTTGTCCCGACCGCGGCCCGCTCGCCGGGCACCCGCCGAGAGCGGCGACACCCGGCACTCGGCCCGCAGGTACGGGGCCGGGTTCTGGATGATCGCCTCGGTGTTCGTCACGGCCATGGCGTTCTCCACCGTCCCGACGCCGCTGTACCCCCTGTACCAGGCACGCGAGGGCCTCTCCACGTTCACGGTCACGATCGTCTTCGCCGTCTACGCCATCGGTGTACTGACCAGCCTGTTGCTGGCCGGGCACGTCTCGGACCGGACCGGCCGACGGAAGGTCCTGATCACGGCGTTGACGCTCGAACTGGTCGCCGCCGCACTGTTCCTCACCGAACCGGCCCTGCCGGTCCTCCTCCTCGCCAGGCTGGTCACCGGCCTCGGTGTCGGCCTGCTCACCGCGACCGCCACCGCGCACCTGCACGAACTGCACAGCGCGCACCGCCCCGGCGCGTCCTCACAGCGCTTCGAGATCGTCTCCACCGCGGCCAACATCGGCGGCCTCGGCTTCGGCCCGCTCGTCGCCGGCCTCCTCGCCCAGTACCTCGGCGCGCCGCTGCGCCTGCCCTACCTCGTCTTCGGCGCCCTGCTGCTGATCAGCGTCGCCGCGGTCGCACTCACCCCCGAGACAATCCAGCAGCAGCCCGTCAGGCCGAAGTACCGCCCGCAGCGCGTCGCCACCGGCCATGGCGACCCGGCCGGGTACCTGGCCGCCGCGGCCGCGGGCTTCGCGTCCTTCGCGGTCTTCGGCCTGTTCACCTCACTGGCCCCCGGATTCGTCGGCCACACCCTGCACCACCCCTCCCGCGCACTCGCCGGGCTGACCGTGTTCACCGTATTCGGTGCCGCCGCGGCGGCCCAGTCACTCACCGGCCGCCTCGATGCCAGAGTACGCAGGAACATCGGCCTGTTCGCCCAGGCCACAGGGGTGACAGCACTGGCCGTCGGCATACGCACCGCCAGCCTCCCCGTGTTCCTGGTGGCCGGCATCGTGGCCGGCATCGGCGCCGGAGTGCTGTTCAAGTCCGTGGTCGGCGCCGTCATCGCCATGGCCGCGCCGGGCAAACGCGGCGAAGACCTCGCCGGGCTCTTCCTCATCTCCTACCTGGGCCTGGCCGTGCCCGCGATCGGCCTCGGCATCGCCACCCTCTACACCACCATGACCACCGCCATGACATGGTTCGCCGCTGTCCTACTCGTCCTGCTCACCACCGCGGGCGCACTCACCCGCCACCGCGACAGCAGCGACTGAAGCACACCGTCCACCACCCGATCCACGACCCGGCACGGCCCCGCACCCGGCCGACGATCAACCCGACCCCACCCGCGGAAAGCGCACCATGACGAGGGCGCCGAGTGGGGGCACGGCAGAGGGGCCTCCCGACGGGAGGCCCCCCCCCCGGCGCCCCCCCGCGGCCCCCCCCCCACCCCACAGAAGAGACCATCCG
>NZ_JBFAJO010000105.1:0-20351 GCF_040655255.1 Kitasatospora sp. NPDC050463 | reverse complement strand
CCCGCCCCCGGGGGGGGGGGGGGGGGGGGCGCCCGCGCGGGGGGCCCCCGGCCCGCCCCCCCCCGCCGCCCCCCCCCCCACAGGGGACGCCCCGCCTACTCCGTGCGGATCCCCTCCGGGCGCGTCATGCGCCACAGCGGCGGGAGACTGAGGGCGGTCACCAGGAGGACCACCGCGCCGCCGACGCCGGTCATCACCGCCACGGACGTCCAGTCGAAGTGCACCGGCCGGCTCACCATCTGGAGCAGCACGGCGCCGAGTGCCAGACCGGCGCCGCAGGCCAGGACGAGACCCAGGACGATCGGGACGGCGGTCTGCCACAGGACCGAGAGGCTCAGGGTGCGGCGGCGGGTGCCGAAGGCGACCAGGGCGGCGAGGAGCTTCCTACGTTCACGCAGCTGCTCCACCTGGGCGACGAAGAGGCTGGCGCCGATCAGCAGCAGGACCGCGGCGGAGCCGATCAGGAGGCCCTTCTTCACGGCCGCGAACCGGCCGTTGACCTGCACCGCCTTGAGGGACATCGGCATCATCAGCGGATGAGCCCGCGCCACCGTGTTCCGCACGTGCTCCTCCGCGTCCGCCACCGAGGGGTCGATGGTGACGAAGGTGCTGTAGCGCAGGATGTCCAGCACCTCTGCCGGCAGTGCGCCCGGGGTGGCGATGAGGCCCGCACGGGTGAAGCCGGTGGGGTCCGGGCGGGATGCGACGGTCTTGATGTCCATCGGCACGGTCCACACGATCTCCGCGCCGCGCACTCCGGCATCGGAGGACGGATCGATGACGACCTCCCGGCCCGGCTTCGACACCTCTTGCGGCTGCTCGGCGTCGGGCAACAGGAACGCCTCGCCTTCGGCGCACGTGTCCAGCACCGCGACCTCGCGCAGCGAGGCACAGTCCCCGACCGTGACGGATCGGTAGCTCTCCGGGTTACGGGCCTTCTCGCCGACTCCCGCACTGCCGAGGGAGATCGCCTTCCTCACGCCCTCGGTGGAGGCGATCTGCGCGGTGATGCCGGGCATACGCGAGGGCTCCACCTGCGACGGCGTCAGCACCTGGAGCTGCGCCCGGTCCGTGTCAATGCCCGTGTCCGTGGCGTAGGAGCTCTCGATGCCGGTGAACAGGGCGTGCAGGGCGATCGCCCCCGCCACGGCGACGGCGATGCCGTTGACCGGGCGCACCGCGACACCACTGGCCAGCTGGAGCCGCCGGACCGCGAGCTGCCAGGAGACCGAGCCGGCGCCGAGCCGGTTCACCGCGACCTCGACCAGCCAGGGCAGCAGCGCGGTGACCCCTACCAGCAGCAGGACGACACCGCCGCTGACCTGCCACTGGTTGAACTGCTCCCTCTTGCTCTGCCCCATCATCGGGTAGAGCAGGGCCAGCCCGGCCAGCGGCATCGCCAACCGCCACCACAACCGGCGCCGGGGCGGTTTCGACGTACGGACCACGCCGAGGGGTTCGATCACGACCCCGCGCATCGCGAACAGGGTCACCGCCACCGAGGCGACCGGCACGGCGAAGACGACGAGCAGAGCCAGCGCCGGGCTGACGGCGATGTCGACCGGATACATCCGGGTTTCGCTGATCGGGAACGCGGCCACGAACTCCCGGCCCACGGCGAAGAGTACGGCGCCGACGAGCACGCCGAACACGGCACCGCTGAGCGCCTCCCCCGCCGCGATCCTGCGGACCGTGGCCGCGTCGGCGCCGACCAGGCGCAGCGCGGCGAGGCGCCGGTCGCGGCGCTCGCCGCCGAAGCGGACGGCAGCGGCGATGAAGACGGCCACCGGCAGCAGCAGGACCACGCAGGTGATCAGTATCAGCAGCAGCAGGACCGGGTCCCAGGGTTCCTGCGGCTCGGGGTTTCCGAAACCGGCGATCCGCACGACGAAGCCGTCGCCGGCCTTCATGACGTCGCTGCCCGCGTAGTACGCCAGCTCGGCCGGGCCGCGCAGGCCCGGCTCCGCGATGGTGGCGACCCGCTTGTAGGGGAGTCGGGGTTCCAGCAGCCGCTTGCCCTCCGGGCTGTCGAGCAGCGCCGCCAGCGCTGGGGAGACCACCATCTCGCCGGGGCCGGGCAGCCGGGCCAGACCCGGCGGCAGCACGGGCCTGGAGCCCTCGGCACGCACCATCCGGCCGAAGACGTTCTCGCCCTTGTACGTGCTGTGGGTGTCGGCGACGAGGAGGGTGTCCTCGGCTGCCTTGTCGGTGGAGAGGTAGGTGCTGCGGTTGCTCTCACGCTCGCTCAGGGCCTCCTTCGCGGCCGGGACGGCGGTGGTGAACAGCAGCAGCGCCACTGCGAGTCCGACACCGAGGGCGGTCAGCAGCGTCCGTATCCACCCCTCCCGGCCGCCGGTCACCGCGAACTTGGCGCCCATCGCGAGGTCCTGCGCCCAGCCGGTACCTCTGTTGGTGCGGACGCTCACAGGGCGGACTCCATGTCACGCGACTTCCCGTCGCGTACGACGATCTCCCGGTCGGAGTAGGCGGCGACCCGTGTCTCGTGCGTGACGAGGACCACCGCGGCATCGGTGGAACGGGCCGCATCGGTCAACAGCCGCATGACAAGCTCACCGTTGAGGGAGTCCAGCGCACCCGTGGGTTCGTCGGCGAAGAGGACCTTGGGGCCCGTGACCAGAGAACGCGCGACCGCGACACGCTGCCCCTGGCCACCGGACACCTCACCGGGCCGCTTGTGACCGAGGTCGCCGACCTCCAGCCGCTCCAGCCAGACCCGCGCGCTGCGCTCGGCGTCCTTGCGCTTGACGCCATTCAGCCGCAGCGGCAGCGCGACGTTCTCGACACAGGTCAGCTCGGGCACGAGCTGACCGAACTGGAAGACGAACCCGAAGTCACTGCGCCGCAGCGCGGAACGCTCGGCGTCACTCATCGCGGTCAGGTCACGCCCCGCATAGGTGATGGTCCCGCTGTCGGGAGTGACGATCCCCGCGAGGCAGTGCAGCAGTGTCGACTTCCCGGAACCGGAAGGGCCCATGATCGCGACGATCTCACCGGCACGTATCGAGAACGCGGCGCCGTCGAGCGCGGAAGTCGGCCCATAGGACTTACGCAGAATTTCGGCAGTGAGCAGCGCACCGGCGGCCATCATCGGCGCACCTCCTCGGCGAGGCCATCAAGGCGCACGGCGGTCAGTTCCAGCCAGCGCAGGTCGGCTTCGAGATGGAACAGGGCGTGGTCGCACACGAGTTTGTCCGCGAGGTCACCACGGAGCTTGCGGTCGGTGAGGACTCGCATCAGACGCAGGTGCTCCGCCCGCTGGATGTCCAGCAGTTCGGCGGCGCTGCGCCCGGACATCAAGGCGAGGACGACCTTGGTGTAGAGCGTCGACTGGAGATACGCCTCGGGCTTCTCCGGAGTCGTGAGCCACTGCGTGACATCGGTGACCCCCGCGTCCGTGATCGCGTACCGCTTGCGTTCCGGACCCTCGCCCGCCTCGACGCCATCGACCTCGACAAGGCCGTTCTTCAACAACCGGGACATCGTCGAGTAGACCTGCCCGTAGTGCAGCGGCCGGTCATGGCCGAACCGCTCATCGAAGGCCTGCTTGAGACCATAACCATGACGGGGACCGGACTCCAAGAGCCCTAGCAGAGTGTGACCAATGGACATGCCTAGGACTATACACTCCCTGTATACACATCATGCATACAGGGAGTGCGCAGTGCCCGGACCGGCACCATCCTCACTGGTCAGCGGGCCATGCCACAGGTTTACGCAGGTCTCTCGCACGACATGGCGATTCAGCCCCGCCCATCACTCTGCGCCATCACCGGCCGCGACCCGGCCACGACCCCGTGGGGGAACCACCCGAACAGAAGGAGCGGCACCCCCCGGCCCGCCGGGGCGGCGGGGCGTCCAGACGTCCGGGCGCCCGTCGGCGCCGGGCAATCGGGGAACGGAGGCCCAACCCGCTGGACAGCTCCGGCAGCTGGCGGCTCACCGCCTCCCACTGGAGGAGGTCGTCGAGGAGTTCACGCAGCGGGCGGTGGAGCGCGCCCCGCGCCTGCGAGGACCCTCACACCCGCCTCCCGACCGGGTGCCGCTCGCCGTGGGAGCTGTCGAGCAGGCCGGGCCGGGCCCAGCCGCCGATCTTCGCCGCCCGTTTCCGTCCGGACTCCGCCGGCGGCCACCACCCGGCCGCCGCGGTCACGGCCGCTGTGCTGCGAAGGAATGCTCAGCAGCGGGTCAGCCGGACGGCGAGGCCGTCCTGCCGGTGGACCGCGACCGCGCGGTACTGGGCCCCGGGCTCGTCGGTGACGACCGCCACCTCGGCGAACTCGCCACGCAGGGAACGGCACGCGATCACGGGCAGCACGACGTCGTCGGCGAGTTCGCGGGTGTCGGCCGGCCGAACGGTGAGCTTGGCGCCCGCGCCGAGCGTCACCCGTCCGGCGACCTCGACGGCGGCGGCGTGCCGGTGGTGGAGGGTGACATCGAGACGGGTTCCGGCGGCCTGCAGGTGGTCGCCCCGCACCCGCACCGCGCCCCGGTCGGCGTCCAGCCGCAGAGTGCCCCCGCGTACCTGGACCTCGCCGCGCCCGAGCGCGTCGCGCGAGCCGGCGGTGAGCACTCCCGCCTCGACGGACGTGCCGCCGGTGTAGCGGTTGGTGCCGGTCAGGGTCAGCGCCCCGGTCCCACGCTTGGTCAGGCCGCCGCAGCCGTCGATGTCGTTGCGCCAGGCGTCGGCCGCGGCGAAGCCGCCGTCGCCGGCGTTCATGGTGACGGTGACGGCCTGCTCGAACGCGCCGTAGCCGTCCGCCGCGGCGAACAGGTTCAGCCGTCCCCACATCTCGGGGCCGTCCAGCAGGACGTACCCGGAGGGCAGCGCGGTGGTGCGCAGCACCTCGCGGCGCTGGGCGGCGTCGAGGTAGGGCAGGCGGGTCTCGAGCAGCACTTCGGCACCCTTGGGTACGGCCATCGGCAGCTCGCGGCCCTGACGGTGCAGGACGTAGGTCAGCCGCGGGGTGACCTGCCGGGCGTTGGCCTCGCGGTCGGCGTACGGGTCGCCGTCCGGCCCGGCGGAGTGGGCGAAGGCGTACAGGGTGTCGGCGGTGGTACCGGTCCGCGCCTGGAGGTAGGCGGCGGCCTGGGCGCGGGCGGCGGCCTTCAGGGCGGCGTTGCGCGGGTCGGCGAGGGCGGCCGCGGCGAGCGCGGTGGCCAGGGTGCGGCCGCCGACGACGTCCAGCGGGGAGTGCATGCCGGAGACGATGCGGGTGTGGCTGAGGTCGAAGGCCCGGGCGACCAGTTCCTGGAAGCGCTCGGGCACCGCGTACGCGAGGGCGAGCGCGGCGAGGTGGAAGGCGTTGGTGTGCCCGCTGACGAAGCCGCCGTCGTCGACCGGGGAGGTGTTGCGCTGGCGCAGCAGCTGCGGGGCGACGACCACGTCGCTGGCGTAGACCGGGAAGCCGAAGGCGTCGGTCCGGCCGGTGTCGACGACCTCGCTGTTCTCGGTCATCCGCCACGGGCGCGGGTACTGGTAGGAGTACTTGGCGGGGTTGCCGGAGGCGTACGGTCCGCGCACGGCGTTGACCAGCAGGACCACCTGCCCGAGGTCGGAGTCGACGGCGCCGGCCCCGAGCGCGGAGCCCGCGGGCGCGCCCTGCGGTACGGCGTCGTCCACCTTGGCGGGCGGAGTGGAGTCGGGCGCCGTGGTGATCGAGGTGACCGCCCTGGCGCCGGTGCGGTACGCGTCGGCGAGCGGGCCGAGGCCGGCGATGACGGCGTAACTCTGGTGCTGGCGGTCGTAGATGAAGGCCTCGCGGGCCTGCGCGCCGGTACGCCGGGCGGTGATGGCGGCGCAGTAGCGCATGTTGGCGCGCAGGACGTCGGCCATCAGCGGGGTGCCGGTGTTCCAACTCGTCCCGGTCTTCCAGACGCGGTTCATCCCGGTCAGGATGCGGACGGCCGCGTTGCCCTCCGGCGTCAGGTTCGCCATGGTGTTCGTCGTGTAGTCGTCGACGAAGGCGAGCGCCGCCGGGCTGCCGGGGCTACCGGCCGGGGCCGCCGCGGCCTGCTGCGGGCCGGCCAGCAGGCCGAGGGCGGTGGGTGCGGCGAGGACGGCGGCTGACGCACCGGCGGAGCTGCGGAGGAAGCGGCGGCGGTCCATGGCGTTCTGGGGGTTCATGCTCGTCTCTCTGCGACGTCGGGCCGGGGGCCGGGTGGTGTTCGGGGGTGCTGGAAGTCTTCGGTACGCGGGCGACGCCGGGTGGAACGAGCTGGGTGACGGGCGTGAACGGCCATGAATGTGAGCGTTAACAGTCTGGCTGTGCGGGGATGCAGGCCACCGGCCCGGGTGGCGGCCCGGGCCGGTGAGCGGGTGGCGCGAAACGTGGGCGGATCGCTCAGCGCCGGGTGAGGATGAACCCGAGCTTGTCGACCCCGTCACCCGCGCGGCCGGTGAATCCGGCGATCTGCCAGCCCGCCGGGGCGGTGCGGGTGACGCAGTCGGAGGTGGTGGTACCGCCCGCCAGCGTGCGTCCGAGGCTGGTGGTGAACTTCGCGGAGAAGATCCGGGTGTGGCCGTTGTACGCACCCTGGCACAGGGTGGCGGAGGCCAGGTACTCGTCGCCGCCCAGGGTGAGCGAGGAGGCGGTGCCGCCGGACCCGCCGTGGCTGAGCGCGGCGCCACCGCCGAGGGTCAGCCCCACCTGGTCGACGCGGGCACCCGCCCGGAGGCTGACCGTCACGGCCCGCGCCCCGGCCGGGACGCGGTCGATGTCGGTGAAGAAGTCGCCGTGCGGGCCGCCGAACTGTTCGCTCGCCTGGTATGCCGGGTTCTGGCTCCAGGCGAGTGCGACGGCGATCGGGTCGTGGTCGGAGAGCATCCGGCCGGAGCCGTCGAGGAAGTCGGCGTGCTTGTCGGCGTACGAGGTCGCGGTGAGCGAGAGGAGCGCGCTGCCGCGGTAGAGCACCTTGTCGACGACCTCACAGGTGTCGGTGATCGCGTCCTCGTCACACAGCAGCGGGTCGGCGCCGCGCGTCGGGGCCACCCCGCCGCGCTCCAACTGCACCCAGGCGTCGGTCAGTCGGTTGTCGGACGCGAACTGGGCGATGGTGTCGTCGGCACGGGTGTAGCGGGTGTTGGTGTCCCCCATCACGACGACGGCGTTGCCGGCCGAATGCGTCCGGACGAAGGCGGTGAGCTGGGCGAGGTTGGCGGCGCGGGCGGCCTCGTCACCGGCCGAAGTGCCGGCGTTGGCATGGAGGTTGTAGAGATCCACGTACACGCCCTCGGCCAGCCGGACCCGCAGGAACGTGAAGCCCTTGGGCGTCAGGCAGTCGCCCGAGTCGAGTTGGCAGTCGTTCCACTTCACCCGCTCGAAGTCGTCGGTGTCGTACGCGAGACGGGAGAGCGTGTTGAGTCCGCTGCCGATTCCGGCCCCGCCGCTGGTCGGCGTGCGGTACGGGTGGGCGTCGGCCGCATAGAGCGCGGCGTGGTAGTTGAAGTCCTCCTGCACGTTCACGAGGTCGTACGGGACGAGGCGCTGGCCGATCGCGGTGGTGCTGCTCTGCCGGTCGGTGGAGGCGCTGGAGAGCACCTGCGGCAGCCCGGCGACGTTGTACGTGAGAACGGACAGCGACCCGCCGGCGGTCACCTGCGCGGACTGCGACGCCTGCGCGGTGGGCGCGTTGAGGACACCGACGGCGGCGGTCGCGGTGAGCGCGCCGGTGAGGACGGTGAGGACGGTGCGGAGGAGTGAACGGGGGCGGCGTGGCTTGGGCATCGGGTGCTCCGATCGGAGGACGGCCGCGGGGATCCGGCGCCCGGAGCGTATGTGCGGCGGCGTGTTCGCGTCAACAATGTCGCGACCTGCTCAACTGGCCTCTGAGCTGCGCGTCTACGGGAAATCACCGGGCCGTCGACGGCCAGTATGTTAACGTTCACAGGCCGTTCTCCGCCCGGGCCGACAGAACGGTTCTGACGGGCCTGGCCACCCGTCAGCAACCAGCCGGACGGGCGGCCCTGCGTCGTCCCGAGCGGTTCCGCGACGCTCCCGACGAACAGTACGGCCCGGTCCTCGTCAGCGTCGAAGCCTTCGAGAACCGGGCCGTGCGGTCACCCTGGAGCGCGAGTCACCGCACCTGCGGGCGAATTCCGCGAGTTACGTACGAACTTCGAGCAGGTCGGGGGCCGGGGCCGAGCCGGGGACCGGTGCCTGCGGTGGCGTGACCCGCCCGTGGCCGAGTAGCGCCGCACGGGCAGCCTCGGCATCGAGGACGCCCTCCCAGCGGGCCACGACGAAGGTGGCCACGCAGTTGCCGAGCAGGTTGGTGACCACGCGCATCGTGTCCATCAGCCGGTCCGCCGCGAGCAGCAGGGCGACAGCCCCGACGGGGACGACGTGCAGGGCCGTCACCGTGGCGGACAGTGCCAGGAAGGCCGAACCGGGAATGCCCGCCATGCCCTTGGAAGTGAGCATCAGCACCAGCACGGCGGTGATCTGCTGCCCGATGCTCAGGTGGACCCCCACGGCCTGGGCCATGAAGGGCAGCGCGATGGCCAGGTAGATCGATGCCCCGTCCAGGTTGAACGAGTAACCAGTGGGAATCACGAGCCCGGTGGTCGACTCCGGGCATCCGGCACCGCGCAGCTTCTGCATGATCCTCGGCATCACCGACTCGCTCGACGCGGTGGCGACGGCCAGAGTGAACTCCTCCCGGGTGAAGAGGAGGAACCGCCACAGACTGAGCCCCGTGAGGAGTTTCAGCAGAGCGGCCAGCACCAGAATGAACAACAGTGCGGCCCCGTAGCAGGCGGCGATCAGCTTCGCGTACGAGGAGAGGGCGTGCAGGCCGTACTGGCCGATGAGATAGGCGGCGGAGCCGAATGCGGCGATCGGGGCCAGCTTCATGACATAGCCGACGACCTTGAACAGCACCTCGGCGGTCTGGTCCATGAGACCGAGCACCATGGGCGCTCGCTCCTGCCCCACGTGCAGGATCGCCGTTCCGCACAGGACCGCCAGCAGGAGCACCTGCAGCACCTTGTTCTCGACGAACGCATCGGCGGCGCTGGTCGGGATCAGATCGAGCAGGAACCCCACGACGCCGGGAAGGTGCTTGCCCGCCGTCTTGGCGTCCACCGCGCCGGCATCGAGAACCGGATGCCCGTCAGCGAAGCCCGCACCCGGTTGCACCACGTTGCCGACGATCAGGCCGAACAGCAGAGCGGCCGAGCTGACCACCTCGAACCAGATCAGCGCCTTGACGCCGATCCGTCCGACGGACTTCAGATCGCCCGCCTTCGCGATGCCCAGCACCACGACACAGAAGACCAGCGGCGCGATCAGCATCTTGATCAGCTTCAGGAAACCGTTCGCGACCTGCTGGAAGGTGCTCGCGGACGCGGGCCACAGCTCGCCCACAGCCGCTCCGAGGACCAGCGCGAGGAGCACGTGCAGGAACGGCGAGCGCAGCAGGGCGGCCGCCCTGCCACTGACCGCAGGGGGGTCGTACGCGGAGTCGGCCACGCGATCCACCTTCCATTAATTCCGCATTGCGGAAACTTGATTCTGAAATCAGCTTGCCGCTTGCGTGTTTCCCACCTGCTTCACCGTCGTTGCAACCAGGTTCGGCATCGGCCGATGTGCGTAACCGAACACGGACGACCCTGCGGTCCCGGTCCTGCCGCTGGAGAGGCCGCGCCACCCGACGGAGAGGAACACCGATGGCGGCAGCGAGGTGCGGATCACCGCCCCCGGTCCGGGCCGACCCGCCACTTCTACCTGCCGCCCGGCGCACAGCCGACGGAGGTCGACGCGCGGCAGCCGGCCGCGCGCAGCTCGGTACCCGGGACGCACCGGGCTCGGCGGATCTGCCGGCTGCCGAGCCCCCGGAGCTCAGCACGATCTGTCCGTACAGGACCTCGCCGGGCTGGAGCACACCCTCGCGCTAGCTGACGATGCCGAGGTCGTCCCCGCCACTGTTCTCCGTTGACCACGTCGAACGGCGGAGCAGCGGGACGCAGCCCCCCTGCGTCATGGTCAGTACTTGTAGTGGTGGGGCCAGCAGGACGAGACCCCGTGCGAGCGCGGCGGATCAACATTGGGGAACAGCCACCCGGCTTCTTGCCCCCTGCGTTGTTAGCGTTAACAATCTCCCAAGGCGAAACGACGACGCCACCTGCCGCGTGACCAGCTGACCCGACCGGGTGCCGGCGCCTCCGAGGAGAGCGCCGGCGCCGCCTTCTTCTCTGCCCGCACCCAGGAAGCACCCCCCGATGAAAAGCTCATGGCATGCACTGCTGGCGTCCGCGATCGTGGCGGCGACGACCGTGCCCGTCGCCCTGGCGCCGACCGGCGCCGTCGCGGCCGACGGTGACATCACCTCGTCGATCCTCGCCAACAGCGACGTGATCCTCGGCGGGAACGCCGTCGTGAACGTTCCGCCCGGGACGCACACCTACTCGGGGGTGATCAGCGGGCAGGGGTCCTTGCGGGTCTCCGGTACGGGCACCTTGATCCTCACCAAGGACAGCACCTTCACGCTGCCCGGCTCCCAGCAGGGCCAGTCCGTCAGCATTCCCGGCGGGAACCACCCCTATGTGGTCCTCAGCAACCCGGACCGGCCGGCGATCATCGTCGACGCCGGCGCCACCCTGCAGTACGGCAGCGGCGGAGCCACCGGCCTGATCGGCGCCTTCCCCTACAACTCGCCCGGCTACCAGCAGAACCAGGACAACATCCGGGTGGACGGCACACTGAACCTGTCGCTCACCCGGCTGTTCAATCTGGGCACCATCAGCGGCTCCGGAACGATCGTCCAGCCCCGCAACCTGTGGGGGACGCTGCAACTGTGCGGAAGCAACCCCTTCTCCGGGGTACTCGACATCGGCACCGGCGCCAACTACGCCAGCACCACCTGCGCGGCCGACCTGCCGAACGCCAAGGCCGTCCTCAACCGCGGCTCATGGATCATCGACACCCCGCTGAACCAGACGGTCGTCCAGCGCCAGAACTTCTACAGCCGTGAATACGGCAACGACGTCAACGTCCACTCCCGGCCCGGCAGCAAGGTGGTCCTGACGGGCACCTACAGCTACAGCGACAACACCGACACGGCCTCGCCGACGCTCAGCAACGGCAACCTCAACTGGGTGACGGTCGCACACCGGTTGAACAAGCGCGGCACCAACATCGAGGGTGCCGACGTGCAGTGGGGAGACGGCACCACCCACCAGATCTTCATGCCGGGCACGGCCGAGACGGCGTACATCAACCTGCACGCCAAGTCGCAGCGCTCACGGCTGACCTTCAACTACAACGGCCCGGTCACCCTCGGCCTGCCCATCGGCGGGGGGATGTACCACGACACCCTCGCCACTCCCGGGGCGGGCGACATCGTCATCGCCGGCACGTCCGGGAACGACGTGACCTTCGCGGCGGCGCAGTTCTACGACGGTTCCACCACCATCCTGCGGAATGCCACGCTGCGCCTCGGATCCGGGACGGCAGGAGCGGACGGCAGTCTCTACACGAAGGGCACTCTCGCCGCGATCAGCGACGACGGGTCGCTGATCATTCAGAACGTCCGGACGCCCATAACCCTGCCGGCGGTGTCCGGCTCGGGATCGGTCACGCAGAACGGCACCGCGACGACGACTCTGACCGCCGCCTCCTACACCGGCGCCACCACCGTGGCCAAGGGAACGCTCGCGGTGGCCGGCGCGTCGCTATCCTCGTCCAGCGGGGTCGCCCTCACCGATGCGTCCGCGGTCCTCGATCTCGGCGCGGCGACGTCGACGACGCTGCGCAAGGTGGAGGTCGTCACGGGCGCGAAGATCATTCTTCCAGGCGCAGCCAAGAGCTTCACCGTGGGCTCCCAGGACGCCGCGCTCTCCGGCGACACGCTCAGCGTGGGGGGAACGTCCTTCTCGATCGCCCGTACGGCGGGTCGCATCGAGCTGACGGCCGTGCCGGCGGCCACCGAAACAGCCTCGCCGTCGGCGAGCTCCGCGGCCGAGCCTGCCGGCCGAGCCAGCGAGTCGGCCTCGGCGGCACCCACCGCCGCCACGGCCGCGGCGCCGGCGGGCGGTGCGCTCTGGGAGACGCCGGCTGCGGTCGGCGCGGCCCTGGCGGCCACGGCCGGTGTCGTCCTCCTTGCCCTCAGGATCCGGCGCAGGCGTAGGCCCATCGGCCGCCGCCGTCGGCACGGCCGCTGACACCGGCCCGCCAAACGCGTTTCGCCCGGGGCGGTCGCGTCCACGACGGTCCTCCGTTGTGAGGCCCGCCTGCCACGGCCCCCGGTGCCGGTCGGTTCACCCGCACGCGCGGCTCAACCGACCGGATGCTGCTACGCGCACCGGAAGCTGGGGACCGTGCCGCTGGGACTGGGGTGACTCCCCCCCCCCGACCTCTCGGGCCGGGCCGGCCGAACCGCCACAGTCAGCCCCGACCAGTGACAGACGGGGCCGCACGAGATCACGGTCGTGAAACTCTTGTTGACGCGCCGGAGCCCTGACCGGCATCGTTCCCATCTGTTCGGACACATGATCAGCAGAACGGCGTCTCGGAGTGATCTCGATCCCGCGTACCAGGCGTGCAGCCGTGGCGGCCGGCCTAGCCCTGACCCTTGTCGTCGCCGCTGCGAGCGTGCGGGCCGGTGGCGGCAGGACGGGGGCGCGGGCCGACGGCGCGGCCCCCACGGCTACGGCGAGCCCCCACGAGCGACTGCAGTCCATGACCGGAGCGATCCTCCTGGAGACGACCCAAGCCGAGTTCCGCAAGGCCGCCTCGGTGACGATGACGGGCTTCGCTCTGAAGGACGGACATCGCGCCACCTTCGCCGTGTCGGCCGACCGCGCGGGCAGTTGCACGGTTACCTCCACCCAGGAGGGACAGGGCCCGAGCCGGGTCCTTCAGGTCCGGGAGGAGACCTTCGTCAGGATGGACCCACAGGCGTTCGCCCTCGAGTGGGGCGCCGCGACCGCGGCCAAGTTCGGTGGGCGCTGGGTCCGCCTGCCCCCGGGGCGGAAACTCGACGATGTCGGCGGGTTCTGCGACCTGATGACGGTCCCCGTCGTCGGCACCGCGGACCCGGCCGAGCAAGCAATCTCCGGCGGGGGGCTGTCGGTGGGCGGGACGAGGACCGTGAGCTTCCTCGTCACGGGCCCGGACAACCCGCCGTTCCTTGGCTACATCGCCGCCGAGGGTCCGCCACGTCCCGTGCGCGTGGAGTCGCAGGCCTACGACTTCCAGGTCGACTTCAGCGACTACGACGTGCCCGTTCGGGTGACCGCTCCGGCCGCCGACCAGGTCGTCGACCTCGCGGCCCTGACGGAACAAATCCAGTAGCCGCACCCCGAACGCGGGCCCGCCGAGCCCGGTGTGTGCGGTGCTGCTGGCGACGACCGGGTCCTGGGCACCGAGGAGGCACTCCTGCTCCCGCTCGGCGCACAGCCACTGGCAAGAGCGGCCATCTCCCGGGAGGAGCCCGGCCTGACGGGGAGCATCTCGCACGGTTGGACGCTGCGGAGACAGCGATCAACTCGAGGGCGGTACATGCGCGGGTCCGGCTTGTTGCAGCCGAGCATCGCGGAGATCGCATACGCCTCGAAGAACCGCCCGATCCCCAGTCCCGCGTGAAGGTCGGGCAGATTGGGCCAGGCATCCGACACCACCGCCATCCGCACGCCCCGGCGGCTGAGCTCGCAGGGTGCCCACGACCTCCGGATAGGTCTCCAGGAGCGTGGCCGGCGGGACCTCGCGGCGCAAGCCGGCGAGGAGTTCCGAGGTCGGGTCCACCCCCACCTCACGCACCATCAGCCGGTGGTAGTCGTCGGGCTCAGGCTCAGGCGACGAGGCCGCGAGGAAGCGGTCGCCTGCGGCGATGGCTGCCGCGACCTGTTCCGACGTGATCGAAGGCACGTGGGCGAGAACGGTCTGCGGTGGTGATGTTCTGGCCGGTGGGGACCGGTTCGGTGAGCTTGACCGGGACGAGCGTGCTGGTGCAGCCGAAGAGGTCGGTGGCGGCCTGGTCGGGGAGGTCGCCGGCCCGGCGGACGGCGCGTCCGCGCGTCCTGGCCCGGTACTCCCCCGCCAGCGCCTGCGCGATGTCGGCGAGCTCGCCCGCGCCGGGGTCTTCGACCAGGTCCGCGCCGAAGGACACCAGCTCGGCCGCCGGCTCGGTGGATCAGCGGGCGATCGAGATCGCGAAGGGCGCGAATCCGGCGGACCGGATCACGTGCGGCACGAACAGTATCGCGGCCTCCGTGGCGCGGGCGGTCTTGATCCCGCCGAGGTCGGTGATCCACTCGGTGCGCCAGCCGAGGTCGGTGAGCAGGTCGCGGACGGTCTGCTTGGCCTGCGGGTCCTCGCCGGAGAGGAAGGCGTCGGGCGCCTGGGTGAGCATGGCCGGTGCGGTCATCACCGGGAAGAGCATCGTGTTGAGGGTTTTGACGACGCGCGTGTCCGGGAGCGCTTCCTGGATCTGCTCGGCGAGGCTGGAGCCGGGGTGGAGCAGGTCGGCGGGCAGTCCGTCCGGTCCGTCGGTGGTGGCGTTGGAGACGTCGACGAGGATCTTGCCCCGCAGTTCCTCGCGCAGGGCGACGAGCCGCTCCAGCGAGCCGGCGCCGGGGGTGGCGTTGATGACGACCTCGGCGGTCCGGGCCGCGCCGGCGGCGGCGCCGGGCGAGCGGTCCGCCACCGTCACCTCGTGTCCCGCCCGGGCGAGGGCGGCGGCCAGGTTGCCGCCGACGCGGCCGTTTCCGAGTACTGCGATCGTGGTCATGGTGAGGAGTTCCTTCCGTAAGGGTGGGGTCGTGGCGTGCGGTCAGCGCGAGAGCGTGGTCACGGCTTCGGCGTGGATGCCGGGGGCGGTGGCCAGGAAGCTCTCGCTCTGCGGGGTCCAGGGGCGGCCCTCGGCGTCGGAGACGCGTCCACCGGCCTCGGTGACGAGCAGCGCTCCGGGCAGCAGGTCCGCGCGGGCGCCGGCGAACTGCCAGAAGGCGTCGATCCGGCCGGCGGCCACGTTCGCCAGGTGCAGGGTCGCGGGCACGGCGGTGCGAACGACGAGCGCGTCGAGAAGCATCGCGGTGATCGAGGAGCCGACGCGCCGCACCACCGTCTCGTCCTCGTCCGGCCGGGCCTGGCTGGTGGCCACGATGCTCAGGCCGAGATCCGTGGTCGGGGAGACGTGCAGCGGCCGGCCGTCGAGGTGGGCGCCCGCCCCGGTGAGCGCGGTGTAGGTCTCGCCGGTCAGCGGAACGTGGACCACGGTCAGTACCGGGCGGTTGTCGCGCACAAGGGTGGCGGTGACCGCCCACTCCGGCAGGCCGTGCAGGTGGTTGACATTGCCTTCGGCCGGATCCACCACCCACCATTCCCCGGACGGCAGCGCCCCGCCGTCGAGCTCGTCCTCCACCCACCGGGCTTGCGGGCGCAGCTGCGTGAGGCGGGGCCGCAGGATCTCCAGGGCCGTGTCGTCGTTGACGGCGAGCGCGCGCATCAGCTCGTCGCGGGTCCGGTAGCGGACCACGTCGCCGAAGCGCTCGCGCAGCGCGGAGCCGGCCTTGCGCACGGCGATCGCGGTCTGGCCGAGCAGGTCGGCGTCGGAGGCGGCGAGGTCAGTGGTCTGAAGCATTTCGGACATGGTGAACTCCCTTTTGATGAGGGGGTGATGAGGCCGTTCGGGCTGAACTGTGCGCTCTGTTCAGCGCCTCTGGTCTCGAAGGTATAGAGCCCAATGATTAACTTCAAATGCATGTCAGGAACGCCTAGAGTTACTCACATGCAATTGGATTTGAATCTGCTCGCCGCGCTCGACGCACTACTGGAGGAGGGCAGCGTGGCCGGCGCGGCCGCGCGCCTTCATGTCACCGCCCCCGCGATGAGCCGCAGCCTCGGCCGGATCCGGCGCACGACCGGGGATCAGATCCTGGTGCGCACGGGCCGGACGATGACACCCACGCCGTACGCGATCGCCGTACGGGCGCAGGTGCACGAGCTCCTGCAGCAGGTCCAAGGGGTGCTGGCACCGAGCCGTGAACTCGATCTGGCGACGTTGGAGCGCACCTTCACGCTCCGCTGGCACGATTCCCTGGTCGCCGCGAGCGGCCCCGCGCTGCTCGCGGCCGTGCGCGCCCAGGCACCGGGAGTGCGGCTGCGTTTCGTCGCGGAATCGAGCACCGACACCCCCGGGTTGCAGCGCGGCGAGGTCGACCTGGAGGCGAACGCCAACCGCCCGGGCACACCGGACATCCGTGCCGAGAAGGTGGGCGAGACCCACCTCGTCGTCGCCCTGCGACAGGGGCATCCCCTCACCCGCGACCGGACTATCACCGCGGAGCGGTTCGCCGCCGCCGAGCACATCACCGTCTCCCGGCGCGGGAACTTCGGCAACGCCCTCGATGACGCCCTCGCCCGGCTCGGCCTCACCCGCCAGGTGGTGGCGACCGCGCCCACCGAGGCCGCCGCGCTGGAGTTCGCGCGCGACTCCGATCTCCTGGTCAGCGTCCCCGAAGCCACCACCCGCCGCGCGGTCACCGACCTCGGCCTGGCCGTACTCCCCCTGCCGCTCGAACTACCGTCGGCACCCGTCTACCTGTCATGGCATCAGCGCTACGACACCGACCCCGCCCACGCCTGGCTACGCGGGCAGGCGCGAACCGCACTGACGATGGGCAAAGCGTCGTCGTGATCGGTGCCGTCCAGGACCCCGGCGGCCTCACCTCACCAGGACCACCTGCCACGACGACCGGGGCCGGGTCACCAGAACCACCCAGCCCGCGTCCACCGTCACCGGCGCCGGAGCCACCGTCACCGACGCCGGAGCCACCGTCACCGGCTACAGAGGGTGCTCCAGCACTGGCCGCGGAAGCGCCACCAGATCGGCCCGGCGGCGCAGCAGCGGCATGATGGCGGCCACGTGGCGCAGCAGGCCCTTGGGGGTCGGCCTTCGCCCTGGCCTTCCTCTGCTCCGAGGCGAGCTTGTGGTTCAACCAGCCCCTGGGTGGTCGACCGGTCTACCAGTCGACCGTTCCGTCGCTCCGGAGCATCGGCCGGTAGGCCGTTCCGATCCAGTCACGGTCGTCGTAGTGCGCCATCGCCTGGGTGATGGCGTGGAGCCACGCGGCGAGGCCTGGCCAGCCGACGAAGTAGGCGGAGTCGTCGTGCGGAGCCCGGCCGAGGTGGTTGTGCCACGGACCGGGACCAGCATGAATGAAGTGTTCGTCGCCGTCGCCGCCGGCGAACGGCACCCACAACGTTCCCCACCACGGATCATCCTGCTGGTCCGGATCGTCAGCATCCCAGATACTCATCCGCCTGTCGCGGATCTCGACGATCCTCTCGGTGGAGTACATGGGGCCGCACGGGAGGACCCCGACGGACGAACCGTCGCCGTTGTGACAGAGCAACGACTCCCGTAGATCAGCGGGCATCGGGAATCCGAGCCGCTCCTCCGCTCTGCTGATGGCTTCGGGCGATGCGGGCAGCTGGAGTTCGGCCAGACTGGTCGGCGCGTGCTTCGCCAGCCAAGCGTCAATGAAGGTCCAGGACTCAGTCACTGAAGCGATCACCGGGCTGATGCCGATGCGTGGAGGCTCGATCATGGGTCATAGTCTCGCAGGACGCTGTGACCCACAGTGTTCCGGGGAATCCGATTTGTCAACATCATGCCTGTGTGAGCAGTTCCGTCGTCCACTCTCGCTGCTCAGCGGTGTCTGGGACAGCAAGCCCACGAGCTCGTTCGATCCGGTTCCAGGCGGTGTCGGGATCGATGCCGTTGAGGATGAGGAGTGCGGCGGCGAGGAGGGATGAGCGTCCGATGCCGGCTCGGCAGTGGGTGACGATGTGTGCGCCTTCGTGCAGTTGCTCAGCGAGCCTGTGCAGGGTGGGCAGGATCGTGGTGAGGTCGGGGACGGTGCGGTCGGGGATGGGTATCGCGATGAACTGCAGCCCGGCCGTGGCGGCGGTCCGGGGTTCGTCTGCGAGGCCGAGTTCGTCGAGTTCGGGTCCGGTGAGCGCGCAGACCAGGACGTCGACGCCGAAGTTCTTCAGCGCGGCCATCTCGTCTTCGAGCCAGTCGTTGCCGCGGGGTCTGGCCATGGTGCTCAGTTGTCCCGGGCCGGGGAGGTCGATGGTGAAGAGGGCGGGTCGCATGTCAGCAGCACTTTCGGTCGGTGGAGTCAGGTGGTGATCGGACGGTCAGGGACAGGGGCCGGCCGGGTTCGGCGCGGATCTCGCTCGGGATCGGGCCGGCCGGGGTCGCCACCTCGGAGAGGCGATCGAGCAGGCGATCGAGGGCGCTCTGGCCGTCGTCGACGGCGGCGTGTGCCTCTTCGGTGAGCGGAATGCTCACGAGCATGCGCTGCAAGTCGGCCTTGGCTTCGACGAGTTGGGCTTTCGTCGATTCCTTGGGGGTGTAGAAAACGCAGCGGGCGCAGGCCATCCGGTGCCGGCACTGTTCGAAGAACGAGTAGGAGCACGGCCCGTGACCGGGATCGTAGTACCGCCATGGTTCACCGGTGGCCGCGGCCCCGGAGGTGACGGCGTCGCGGTCGACCAGGACTTCGATCGTGCGGACGTTGCGGGCGAAGTAGCCGGCGTCGTTGCAGGGCCCTGGCCAGGGTATTCGGGGTGATCTTCGCGTAGTGGGCGGTCGCCTCGGGAGTTCGGTGGCCGAGCCATTCCTGCAGTTCGAAGAGGGTCATGGGCTCCTTGGCGTTGTGGAGCCGGCTGGCGATGGGTGGACCGGGTCCGGTGGCTGGTGATGTTGCCGCGGACGTCTGCCGTGGGGACGCCGGCCTTGCGGCAGAGCATCGAGGTGATCGCCGTGTTGAGGTAGTGCTTGGCGACCCGGCGGCCTCGGAGCACGGGAAGAAGCCTGCTCGGCGCGCAACGGCTCGCAGGCACTTGACCGTTGAGGTCGGGTGATGAAACCGTCCGCAGGTGACCAATACTGCGGGGGGACCGCTCTCGGCCCGGCCGGACGACCGAGCCGCATCCGTTCTGCGCTTCGCGGTGGAACTCCTCGCCTGGGTGGCGACACCCTGGGCGCTGGCCGGCCACTCCTGGCTGCTTGCCGCTCTGTCCGTGGTGCTCCTGGTCGGCCTTCCCACATGCTTCTCCACACCGGGTGACAAAACGCAGGTGATCATCGCAGTACCGGGATGGGTCACGATCCTTCTGGTCCTGCTCCAGCTCGCCGCCGCCGTCGTGTCCTCATGGCTGGCCTGGCCCGTGTGGGCGGCCGGCCCCGTGACGCTACTGGCCGCCGCGGCCCTGGTCACGGAGCGCCGACGCTGGCGGTGGCTGCTCTCCCGCGACGAACCAACTCGTCACCCCCGGCACTCATCCGCCAACTGAGTCTCCCGGTCGCGGTCGAGGCACTGTGACCGAGGGATTCGGGTTCGCCGGTTGAGCAGATCAGCTTCTCACCCCACCCTCTCCCCTTCGGCGGGAGGAAGACCGCTGGTCAGCGCCCGGACCGATCTCTAGGCTGAGCGAACGGCCCACGGGAGAACGTCTTATGTCTGCCTCTCCTGCCGAGCCTCCTACAAACAGCCCCACGACAGGACAAGGCAACGGATCTGTCCGCGCTGTTCGGAGCCCATGATCCACGCAGGTTCGGCATTCGCTGCGCCCCGGCGACGAGACATTGCTGCCTGGCGCACTCTCACAGTGCTGCTGAACGCCGGCGTGGGCTTCCACAAGAGCTGCTGCGGCGGCCCTGGATACCGGCCCCGAACGTTGCGCGGCGTACGCGAGCGGATGACGGACGACTCCGGAGCGGGGCGCAGCAGTCGCTGGAGCTGGTCGGCGCGACCTTGAGGACGAGCCAGCGCACCCAAACCCGGAAGACCTGGCCCGGGAAGACCGCCCGGCCGGCCCGCAGCAGGCACGTTCGCCGACCGGGCGTGGGCGTCCCCCGACCGGAACGCCACCTGGTTCGCGTCGACGGCGGTGAACTGCGCCCAGCCGGCCTTCTAGACCCGTACTTCGCGGGTCGTTGATTCGTATGGTGTGACCGGTCCGGGAGTGTCCCGGACCGGTCGTATGGCGTTGGTCCGGATGTGTCGATGACTTCCCGGCCCCCGCGGCCACGGTCCCAGCGTCAGCGTCTTGAGTGCGTGGTGACGTCCGTGGTGGAGAAGCGTCTGGGCGCTCTGCCTGTCGCTGCCGAGTTTCTGCGCCGGCTGGATGTGGCCGGGATCGTCGATGAGGTGTGCCCGGGCGGCGCAAGCGCCCATCTGACGCACGGACAGGCCATCGAGGCGCTGGTGGCCAACCGGCTGACCTCGCCCGCACCGCTGGTGCGGGTCGGGGACTGGGCCCGGACCTGGGCGGTGGAGGAGGTCTTCGGCATCACACCGGACCTGCTCAACGACGACC
>NZ_JBFAJO010000104.1:0-22780 GCF_040655255.1 Kitasatospora sp. NPDC050463 | reverse complement strand
TCGACCGTTCCACCATGGGCCCTGCCCGGGTGGCGGCGAAGTTCACCGCCTACCCGCGAGGTGTTTCGCGTGAAGGTCGACGATCGCTCGGGGGCGCCCCTCTCGCGTACGCGAGGTGCGGGTCGGTCAGTGCCGGCCGCCGCCGTTGCCGTTGCCATTGCCGTTCCCGCCACCGATGATCCCCGGCGGCAGGGTGAAGCCGCCGCCGATCATCCCGCCGGTGGCGCCACCCGGGTTCCCACCCGCCGCGGCCGCGTCGCCGCTGGGCGGCGTGGGGGCGGCGGGCGGGGTGGCGTTCGGGTCGGGCTTGGGCGCCGGGTCCGGGATGTCGAGGGTGGGCAGCTTCTCCATCGGAGCGCCGCGCAGGGCCTGGTTCATCGCCATCTGCCAGATCGGGCCCGGGCCGGTGGCGCCGAAGACGCCGTCGTTGCCGTAGTAGGTGTCACCGATCTTGATGTTCTTCATCTTCACGCCGCCGGCCGGGCCGCCGAGCCAGACGGAGGTGGCGACCTGCGGGGTGTAGCCGCTGAACCAGGCGGCCTTCTTCTCGTCGGTGGTACCGGTCTTGCCGGCGATCTGCCGCCCGCCCTCCAGACCGAGGGAGGCACCGGTGCCCTTCTCGGTCACGTTGAGCAGGACGGTGTTGAGGTTGTCCGCCGTGGTCTCGGAGTAGGCCTGGCTGCAGGTCGACTGCGGGACCGGGACGTCCTTGCCGTCCACCGTGGTGATCTTGTTGATGGCGATCGGGGTGCAGTACTTGCCGCGGGCGGCGAAGGTCGCGTAGACGTTCGCCATGGTCAGCGGGGACAGCTCCAGGGTGCCGAGGACCATCGAGGGCACCTCGACGAACGGGTCGCCCTTGGCCGTCTGGCTGATGCCGAGCTTGTTGGCCATCTGCTTCATCGCGCAGAGGCCGACCTGCTGCTCCATCTGCACGAAGTAGGTGTTGACCGAGAGCGCCATCGCCTGCTTCAGCTCGTACGGGCCGACCTCGCTGGGCGACTCGTTGCCGACGCTGCGGTCCTTGCCCTTGGCGGTGTTCTTCCAGGTGCCCGAGCAGGTGGACATCGTGGGGTAGTCGATCCGGTTCTCGGACGGGAACGGCTGGGTGGGCGACATGCCCGACTCCAGCGCGGCCGCGGCCAGGACCGGCTTGAACGTCGAACCGGTCTGGAAGCCGTTGCCGCCACCCATCGCCGCGTCGACGTTGAGGTTGACGACGGTCTGGTTCTTGTTCGGGTCCAGGCCGTACGGGCGGGTCTGGGCCATCGCCAGGATCTTGCCGCTGCCCGGCTCCATCATGGTCGCGGCGGCCGACACCGGGTCGGTGACCTTCACCTTGGAGGTCACCGCGTTCTGCGCGGCGGCCTGCTTGTCCGGGTCGAGGGTGGTGTAGATGTTCAGGCCGCCCTGGTCCCAGAACTTCTTCCGGTCGGCGACGCTCTTGCCGAACGCCGGGTCCTGCTTGACCACGTGGCGGACGTAGTCGCAGAAGAACCCCATGCCCGCCTGGGCGGTGATGCAGCCGTTCTGCGGGTCCTTGTACTTCAGGCCCAGCGGGGCGGCCTTGGCCTCCTTGGCCTGGTCCGCGGTGATGTGCTTGTTCTCGACCATCTTGTCGAGCACGACGTTGCGGCGCTTGACCGTGTTCTCCGGGTAGCGCACCGGGTCGAACGACGAGGGGTTCTGCACCATGCCGGCCAGGGTGGCGGCCTCGGCGACGGTGAGGTCCTTGTTGTTCTTGCTGAAGTAGCGCTGGGCGGCGGCCTCGACCCCGTAGGCCTGGTGGCCGTAGAAGGTGATGTTGAGGTAGTTGGTGAGGATCTGATCCTTGGTCAGGTCCTCCTCCAGCTTGATCGCGACCTTCAGCTCCTGGATCTTGCGACCCAGGGTCTTGCGCTGCGCCTCCAGGACGGCGGCCTGGTCGTCGCCGGCCTTCTCGACGTTGACGTTCTTCACGTACTGCTGGGTCAGCGTCGAGGCGCCCTGCGAGGCGGTGCCGCTCTCGGCGTTCTTGCTGGCCGCGCGGAGCACGCCCTTGAGGTCGACGGCGCCGTGCTCGTAGAAGCGCGCGTCCTCGATGTCCACCTGCGCCTGGCGCATGTAGGGGGACATCTGGTCCGCCGCCAGCACCGTGCGGTCGCGCTCGTAGACCTTGGCGATCAGCCCGCCCTTGGCGTCGAAGATCTGCGTGGCCTGGGTGAGCGGCGGGGTCTTGAAGTCGTCGGGGATGTTGTCGAAGCTCTCCGCCGTGTTCTTGGCGGTGAGCCCGAGCGCGCCGACGGCGGGCAGGGCCATGCCGGCCAGCAGGACTCCGGAGAGCACGCTGACACCCAGGAACTTCACTCCGTGTCCCGCGAAGTCGAGCGGTGACCCGCGGCGTCGACCGCTCGGAGCTCCGGTGTTGCCTGGGGGCTGGGGTGCCTGGGGGCGCTTCGGTGCCATGGGGAGAACCCTACGTCGCCGATTCCCCTCCATAGGGGCAGGTGTTCGCCTAGGCTTGTCACAAGCTTGCGACAGCTTCGGTGCGTCAACATCACTCACTCGTGTGAGTGATGAGGTTTGCCCGAATTGCCCCTCTCTGGAGTGTTTTTGAGGCAGCTGTCGGCAGCTGTGCACCCGCATTTGGTGGCTCTCCGTGACGGCGCGCGTGGCGAGAGTTTCCCCGCGGTTCTTGGCAAGGCTTGCGACCTGCGAT
The DNA here is from genome assembly GCF_040655255.1 of Kitasatospora sp. NPDC050463. Taxonomy (NCBI): domain Bacteria; kingdom Bacillati; phylum Actinomycetota; class Actinomycetes; order Kitasatosporales; family Streptomycetaceae; genus Kitasatospora; species Kitasatospora sp. NPDC050463. Next base: position 20,082 of record NZ_JBFAJO010000104.1, on the reverse strand, counting down.
CACTCCAACGAGTGAGCTGACCGATACCCATAGTCCAATCGGGTCATTCGAGATTGAGCCCGAAGGGGCTGTTGCAAGCTGTCGTTCTTCCGTAACGTCCTCAACTGGCAACGGTGAATATGCCGTTGCCGCCGTGGGGGAGCCTCGATTCGGGAGAGGACGGCGCCGGCATGGGCTGGGTAGATGACTGGAGTGCGCAGGCCGCCTGCCGCACTAGTGATCCGGACGAACTGTTCGTCCAGGGGGCGGCGCAGAACCGCGCCAAGGCGGTGTGCAGCGGGTGCCCCGTTCGTACGGAGTGCCTGGCGGACGCACTGGACAACCGGGTGGAGTTCGGGGTCTGGGGCGGGATGACGGAGCGCGAGCGCCGTGCGCTGCTGCGCCGGCGGCCGACGGTGATGTCCTGGCGGCGGTTGCTGGAGACGGCCCGCACCGAGTACGAGGAGTCCCTCGCCACCGGTGTGATACTGACGGACTACGCCCAGGCCGGCTGAGCGACCCGCACGGCGGGTACAGGAGCCACGCGGCGGGGTACGAGAGCCGCGCGACGGTGGGTCACGAGCCGTACGTCAACGGTCCGGGAGCAGCGCTACGGGGGAGCAGCGCTGTTGGGGGCCGGTGCGGGAGTGCCGCCGGGTACGGGAGTGCTACACGGTGCCGCTGAGGCGTGCGCCGATCGCGCGCAGCCCGTCGAGATCGTGCACGTCCCCGGGCAGCGCGGCGACCTCGACGATCGGCACGTCCGGGTAGACCGAGACGAAGCGGTCACGGGTGCGGCGCTCGCGCGACATGACCTGCATCCGCTCGGCGTGCAGCCGCAGCAGTCCGGCCGCGAGCAGCTCGGCCTCGGGTGAGGTGTGCTCCGAGCCGTTCTCCTCCAGGGCCTCCGCCGCCGCCAGCGCGCGTTCGGCGGTGAGCTGCGGGGCGCCCGTCCGGTGCACCCGGTTGAGGACCAGACCGGCCAGCGGCATCCGGTCGGCGGCGAGCCGGTCGACGAAGTACGCCGCCTCGCGCAGCGCGTCCCGCTCCGGCGCGGCCACCACCAGGAACGCCGTCCCCGGTGCCTTGAGCAACTGGTACGTCCGGTCGGCGCGCTCGCGGAAGCCGCCGAACATCGAGTCCATCGCGCTGACGAAGGTCTGCACGTCGGTCAGCAGCTGGGCACCGAAGATCTTGCCCAGGGTCCCGGTGAGCAGGCCCATCCCGACGTTGAGGAACTTCATCGCGCTGCGCCCGCCGACCTTGGCCGGTGCGGTCAGGATCCGGATCACCTTGCCGTCGAGGAACGACCCGAGCCGGTTCGGCGCGTCCAGGAAGTCCAGTGCGGAGCGGGACGGCGGGGTGTCGACGACGATGAGGTCCCACTCCTCGGCCGCCCGGAGCTGGCCGAGCTTCTCCATCGCCATGTACTCCTGAGTGCCCGCGAAGCCGGCCGACAGGGACTGGTAGAACGGATTCTCCATGATCGCGCGGGCCCGCTCGGGCTCGGCGTGGGCCAGCACGACCTCGTCGAAGGTCCGCTTCATGTCGAGCATCATGGCCTGGAGCTCGCCCTCGCCCGTGACGCCCTTGACGATGCGGGGGGTGTTGTCCAGCTCGGTCAGGCCCATCGACTGGGCCAGTCGGCGGGCCGGGTCGATGGTCAGCACGACCACCTTGCGGCCGCGCTCGGCCGCCCGCAGTCCGAGAGCCGCGGCGGTGGTGGTCTTGCCGACGCCCCCCGAGCCGCAGCAGACGATGATCCTGGTCCTCGGGTCGTCGATCAGCCGGTCCATGTCGAGGTGGCTGCCCTGTTCGCGGGCCACGCCCTGCTTGCCGCCGCTGCCCTGCCCGCGGCTCGCGCCGGGCTCGGTGCCCGTCTCCTGCGTGCCGTCCGTGCTCTGGCCGGTGTTCAAGCCCTGCTTGCCGTCCGTGCTCTGCCCGGTGTTCACGCCCTGCTTGCCGTTCCCGCTCACGCCGCCCCCTGACGCTTCAGCTCGCCCGCCAGCCGGTACAGCCCGCCGAGGTCCACACCCTCGCTCAGCAGCGGAAGTTCGTAGGTGGGGAGCTTCAGCTGTTGCAGGTCGGCGCGCTGCTCGCGCTCCAGCTCCACCCGCTCGGCGTGCTCCCGGGCCTGGTCCAGCAGCGGGTCCAGCAGCGGGTCGACCGCCGCCCGGACGGTGTCCGCCTTGCGGGAGCGCCCGCCGAGGCCCGCCTCGCCGAGGGCCAGCGCCACCTCCTCGCGGTGGTCCCCGTGCACCGCGGCCACCGCCGCCGCGTCCAGGACCGGGGGCCGGACCATGTTCACCATCACCCCGCCCACCGGGAGGGCGGCCTCGCGCAGCTCGGTGAAGCCGTCGACCGTCTCCTGCACCGGCATCTCCTCCAGCAGGGTGACCAGGTGCACCGCGGTCTCCGGCGACTTCAGCACCCGCATCACCGCCTGCGCCTGGGTGTGGATCGGCCCGAACCGGGCCAGCCCGGCCACTTCGGAGTTCACGTTCAGGAAGCGGGTGAGCCGGCCGGTCGGCGGTGCGTCCATCACCACCGCGTCGTACGTGCGCCGCCCGTCCGGACCCTTGCGCCGGGCCGCCTCGCAGGCCTTCCCGGTGAGCAGCACGTCCCGGACGCCGGGGGCGACGGTGGTGGCGAAGTCGACGAAGCCGACCTTCTGCAGCGCCTTCCCGGCCCGTCCGAGCTTGTAGAACATGTCGAGGTACTCCAGCAGCGCCTGCTCGGTGTCGATGGCCAGCGCGTAGACCTCGCCGCTGCCGGCCCCGTCGCCACCCTTGCCAGGCAGTCCCAGCTGGGCGCGCGTGACGGACGCGATCCTGCGTTCCTCGTACGGCAGTGCGGCGATCCCGAACAGTTCGGCGATGCCCTGCCGGCCCTCCACCTCGATCAGCAGCGTTCGCCGGCCCTCGGCCGCGAGGGCCAGTGCCAGCGCCGCGGCCAGGGTGGTCTTCCCGGTTCCGCCCTTGCCACTGACCACGTGCAGCCGGACGCCCTCCCAGTCGGGATCACGCCGGGCCGCCTGGCCGGGGGTGCGTGCCACGCTCCGTCTCCGTCCGTCTCCGAGGGCCGAGGGCCGTTCCGAGGGCCGCCACCGCGCAGGTGCCCTCCCGCGAGGGTAACCAGGGACCGCGCCGGATGCCGGGAGCATCGGGGAGGCCGGGCCTGAATCATGCCCGGATTGTGGGCCACCTCACACGCCCGCCCGTGGGCCGCACCGCTCGCCGTTGCCGCTCGTCTAGAGTCTGGCCATGACCAAGTGGGAATACATGACGGCGCCCCTGCTCGTGCACGCCACCAAGCAGATCCTGGACAACTTCGGCGAGGACGGCTGGGAGCTCGTCCAGGTCGTGCCCGGCCCGAACCCGGAGCAGCTGGTGGCCTACTTCAAGCGGGAGAAGAACGCATGAGCAAGGTCGAGGACAAGCTTGCCGAACTCGGTCTGACCCTGCCGCCGGTGGCCGCACCGGTCGCCGCCTACGTGCCGGCCCTGCGCTCGGGCGAGTTCGTCTTCACCTCCGGCCAGCTGCCGATGGTGGGCGGCAAGCTGCCGAGCACCGGCAAGGTCGGCGCCGAGGTCACCCCGGAGGAGGCCAAGGAGCTCGCGCAGATCTGCGCGCTCAACGCGCTGGCCGCCGTGAAGTCGGTGATCGGCGACCTGGACCTGATCGAGCGGGTCGTGAAGGTGGTCGGCTTCGTCGCCTCCGCCCCCGACTTCACCGGTCAGCCCGGCGTCATCAACGGCGCCAGCGAGCTGCTCGGCCAGGTGCTGGGCGAGGCGGGTGTGCACGCCCGCAGCGCGGTCGGCGTCACCGTTCTGCCGCTGGACGCCCCGGTCGAGGTGGAGCTGCAGGTCCGGGTCAGGGCCTGAGTCCGATCATGAGGCGGGGTTGGCCCTGTCCAACCCCGCCCTCGTGCGCTTAGCATCCGGGCATGGACCAGCGAGCAACCACGCTCCCGATGCCGCCCGGCTGGCCTGCCCGGATCCGGGCGGTCGAGGCCGGCGAGGTGACCCCGCCGGTGCCCCGGCCCTCCGCCACCGTGGTGTTGCTGAGGGACACGGCGACCGGGCCGGAGGCCTATCTGCTGCGCCGACGCAGCTCGATGGCATTCGCTGCCGGGATGTACGCCTATCCGGGTGGCGGGGTGGACCCGCGCGACGCCGAGGCCGAACTCCGCTGGGCCGGTCCCGGCCCGCAGGAGTGGGCCGAGCGGCTCGGTGTGGACGCCCGGACCGCGCAGGCGGTGGTCTGCGCCGCCGTCCGCGAGACCTTCGAGGAGGCCGGCGTCCTGCTGGCCGGCCCGGACGCCGCGAGCACCGCCGAGCCCCGGGACTGGAGCGCGGAGCGCGCCGCCCTGGAGGCCCACGAACTCTCCTTCGCCGACTTCCTCCGCGACCACGGCCTGCTGCTCCGCAGCGACCTGCTGGCCGGCTGGGCCCGCTGGATCACCCCGGCCTTCGAGGAGCGCCGGTACGACACCTGGTTCTTCGTCGCGGCCCTGCCGCCGGGTCAGCGCGCCGCGTTGGAGGTCGGCGAGGCCGACCGGGTCGCCTGGCTCTCCCCGGCCGAGGCCGTCCGGGGCCAGCAGGAGGGCCGGTTCGGGATGCTGCCGCCCACCGTGACCGTGCTGCGGGAGCTGCTGCCGGTGCGCAGCGCCGCCGAGGCGCTGGACGCCGCGGCGGGTCGTTCGCTGGACCCGATCCTCGGGACGGCCGAGGTCAGGGGCGATCGAATGACGGTTCGATGGTCGGGGTATGAAGAGCTGACCATCGATGGACGGTTTCCCGAAGCCCCCTGAACCCAGCCCTGCTGAGCCCCACTGAACCCCGTTGAAGCCACAGGCCGTCCGATGACCCGAAACACCGACCCGAGGAAGGATCGACGCCCGATGACCCACAACGACGTGGCTCGCCGGACGGCGCGCGAGATGCCCGCCCGCAGCCTGACCCCCCGCACCCTCGCCTGCGATGCCGCCGTCGACGACGCCGTACCGGGGCTGCGCGCCCTCGCGCATGCTCGGCCGGATCTGCGAGGGCGGCCGACTCGGTGGGGGCGGCCGGTGAGCGGAATCCTCCCGGGCGACCCCGCCGCCGCGATCGGCGGCGAGGCCACCCCCAGGGCACTGTGCGTGCTGGCGCCGAACCCGTCGCCGATGACGCTGGACGGCACCAACACCTGGCTGCTCTCCGAGCCCGGCTCGGACCTCGCGGTGGTCGTCGACCCGGGTCCGCTGCACGAGGGGCACCTGCGCCGGGTGATCGACACCGTCGAGCAGCAGGGCAAGCGCGTCGCACTCACCCTGCTCACCCACGGTCACGCCGACCACTCCGAGGGCGCCGCGCGGTTCGCCGAGCTGACCCGTACCGAGGTCCGCGCCCTGGATCCGGCGTACCGGCTCGGTTCCGAGGGCCTGACGCACGGGCAGCGACTGGAGGTCGGCGGCCTCGACCTGCGGGTGATCGGCACCCCGGGGCACACCTCGGACTCGCTGACCTTCCACCTGCCGGCCGACGGCGCGATCCTGACCGGTGACACCGTGCTCGGTCGCGGCACCACGATGGTGGCGCACCCCGACGGCAGGCTCGGCGACTACCTGGACTCGCTGCGCCACCTGCGCACGATGGCGTCCGAGCACGGCGTGCGCACGGTGCTGCCCGGTCACGGGCCGGTGCTCGCGGACGCGCTCGGCGCCGTCGACTACTACCTCGCGCACCGGGCCGGCCGGCTCGCCCAGGTGGAGACGGCGGTCGAGGCGGGGTGCCGGACGGCGCCCGAGGTGGTGGCCCGGGTCTACGCGGACGTGGACCGCGCGCTCTGGCCGGCGGCCGAGCTGTCGGTCCGGGCCCAGCTCCAGTACCTGGAGGACCACGGACTGATCTGAGCGGGCGAAGCCCGCCCCGGAACTGCGCGAGGGCCCGTACACCAAGCGGTGTACGGGCCCTCGTCGGCGGTGGACCACTCGCGGCGGCGCGCCGGTGCGAGTGCCCCGGCCGGCCGGGTCAGCGCGAGCGGCGGGAGAGCCGCTCGACGTCCATCAGGACCACGGCGCGGGCCTCCAGCTTCAGCCAGCCGCGGCCGGCGAAGTCGGCGAGCGCCTTGTTGACCGTCTCGCGGGAGGCGCCGACCAGCTGGGCCAGCTCCTCCTGGGTGAGGTCGTGGGCGACGTGGATGCCCTCCTCGGACTGGACGCCGAAGCGGCGCGAGAGGTCCAGCAGGGCCTTGGCGACGCGCCCGGGCACGTCGGAGAAGACCAGGTCGGACATCACGTCGTTGGTCCGGCGCAGCCGGCGGGCGATGGCGCGCAGCAGCGCGATCGAGACCTCGGGGCGGGCGTGCAGCCAGGGCTGGAGGTCACCGTGGCCGAGGCCCAGCAGCTTGACCTCGGTCAGCGCGCTCGCCGTGGCGGTGCGCGGGCCCGGGTCGAAGAGCGACAGCTCGCCGATCATCTCGCTGGGGCCGAGGACGGCGAGCATGTTCTCGCGGCCGTCCGGCGAGGCGCGGTGCAGCTTGACCTTGCCCTCGGCGACGACGTACAGCCGGTCGCCCGGGTCGCCCTCGTGGAACAGCGACTCACCGCGGGCGAGGGTGACCTCGGTCATGGAAGCGCGCAGCTCGCCGGCCTGTTCGTCGTCGAGTGCCGCGAAGAGTGCGGCGCGCCGCAGAACGTCGTCCACGTGCTTCCTCCTTCTCGGCCGTCCGGCGATCAAGCCGGTCGGCGCAAGTTCCGTACAGTGCTCTGCATCACCAAGCATGGCGCATGTCGCTCCGATCATATGAGGAGGGGGTGCGCCGAGGTGTGCTGCGCGGGGCCATTCGTACCGCCGGATCGGTCGGCGGAGCGCGCGTGCGGGCGTACGGGGCGGCGCGAGGAGCGGTGGTGGCGGCGTGCGCGGCCGGTGTCGCGGGACCGGTTCGGTGTTCGCAGGTCAGCCCGGTTGCGCGTGTGCGGTGTTCGGAGGCCGGCCCGGTTGCGCGTGGTGGGGGCCGGAGCCCTCGGGGCGGCCGCGGCCGTGGTGGCGGAGTCCCGGTTCGGGCCACCGCCCCCCGGGAGTCCGGTCCGGTCCGGCACGTCCGCGGTGCGGCCATCCGTCAGGATTCGGCTCCAGCTTAATCAGTGGAGCGGTGGGGGCCGGGGCCACAGGATGCAGTCCTGACGATCCAACGGCTCGAAAGACGGTGACCCCGTATGTCCGCCTCCCTGTCCACCGGCACCATCACCCCCGAACTCCGCGAGCGGGCCCTGCGGCTGCGGGCGCTCGTGGCCGACGGGGTGCTCGTCCTGCCGAACGCCTGGGACGCCGGCAGCGCCGCCGTGATCGCCTCCGCCGGAGCCACGGCGATCGCCACCACCAGCGGCGGCGTCTCCTGGTCCCTCGGTCGCGGCGACGGCCAGCAGCTCGGTCGGGCGGACATGGTCGAGGCCGCCCGCCGGATCACCGCCGCCGTCGAGCTGCCGGTCACCGTGGACGCCGAGGGCGGTTACGGGCCGGCGCCCGCCGACGTCGCCGACACCGTCCGGGCGCTGGTCGGTGTCGGCGCGGCCGGGGTCAACCTGGAGGACTCGACGGCGGCCGGCGGCCCGCTCTTCCCGGTGGCCGAGCAGGCCGCGCGGCTGCTCGCCGCCCGGGAGGCCGCCGCCGGGGCGGGTCTGCCGGAGCTGGTGGTCAACGCGCGGACGGACGTCTTCCTGTTCGGGATCGGGCCGAGCGAAGGCCGGCTCGACGACGTGCTGGCCCGCGCGGCGGCGTACGCGCAGGCCGGTGCGGACGGCCTCTTCGTCCCCGGCCTGCTGGATCTCGACGTGCTGGCCCGGCTCTGCGGCGCGTCCCCGCTGCCGGTGAACGCGATGGCGGGGCCGGGCGGGCCGACGGTCGCCGAACTCGCCGCCGTCGGCGTGCGGCGGATCAGCGTCGGCACCGGGCTGGCCCAGGCCGCGTACACCGCCGCCCACCGGGCCGCCGCCGAACTGCTCGGCGCGGGCGCCCTGGCGGAGCTGGACGGCGCGCTGGGCTACGGCGACCTGGACGCGCTGTACCGGCGCTGACCGGGAAGAGAGCTCACCGGCACGCACAGGGGAGGTGCCGGTGGCCGGAGCCGGTCGACGTCAGTGGTCGTCCGGCTCCGGTAGCGGGGCCAGCTCGGGCTGCCCGTCGAGTGCGGCGGGCAGTCCGAGCAGGCGTCGCATCGCCCGCCGGGTGCGGGCGGGCGCGGCCGCGTCGCGGTAGAGCCGCCAGGCGTGGTTGAGCGCCAGTACCTGACCGGTCAGTTCGAAGACCACCTGCTCGGCGTCCGGGTCGTCCGGCAGCTGTCCGGCGGCGATCGCCAGCTCCGTCTGCTGCCGCAGCTCGCGCTGCCAGACCGCGTTCTTGGCAGCCACCGCCGACCGGACCGGCCCGCTCTCCCGGTCGTCGAACTCGGAGGTCACGGCGGTGAAGAAGCACCCGCCGGGCAGCAGGTCGCGCTCCAGGTAGGAGACCCAGGCCTCGCACTGGACGAGCAGCCGGGGCAGTCCGGGCTCCGCGCCGGCGGCCGCCGCGCGCCGCACCACCTCGCGGACGAAGAGGGCGACCGCCTCGTCGACCACGGCGAGCTGCAGGGTCTCCTTGGTGCCGAAGTGACCCAGGACGCCGGACTTGCTCATCGACAGGTCGGTGGCGAGCCGGCCGATGGTCAGCCCCTCCAGTCCCTCGATCGAGGCGAGGTCCAGGCCCCGGCGCAGGATCGCGGTGCGGGTCCGGCGGGCGTCGGCGACGGATCTTCTCGGGCTCACCACGCCAGTGTAGCCAGCGCGGACCCTTTAGAGTCCGACCGTTCGGACGCTATAGTCCCGGCGTGACATCCCCCTACGGAGGAGCAGACATGTCGGGATCCCGGATCGCCGCCCTGGGCCACCACCAGCCCGTCAGGGTCCTCACCAACGACGACCTCGCCCGGCTGGTCGACACCAGCGACGACTGGATCCGGCAACGCACCGGCATCGTCAGCCGGCGCATCGCCGACACGGAGTCCGTCACGGACCTCGCCTCCGCCGCCGCCGGCAAGGCGCTCGCCTCGGCCGGCCTGGCCCCGGAGGAGATCGACATGGTGGTGGTCGCCACTTGCTCGGCGATGGACCGCTGCCCGAGCATCGCCACCCAGGTCGCCGGCCGGCTGGGCATCCCCTCGGCCGTCGGCTTCGACGTCAACAACGGCTGTGCGGGCTTCTGCACGGCACTGGCCACCGCCGACCACGCCGTCCGGGCCGGGGCCGCCCGGCACGCGCTGGTGATCGGTGCCGAAAGGATGAGCGACGTCACCGACTGGACCGACCGGTCCAGCTGCGTCCTGCTCGGCGACGGCGCGGGCGCGGCCGTCCTCAGCCACGACCCGACCGGCGGGGGCGTCGGACCGGTCGTCTGGGGTTCCGACCCGACCCGGGGCCACGCCGTCCGGCTGAACGACGGCTGGCAGCCGAAGTTCCGTCAGGAGGGCCAGACCGTCTACCGCTGGGCCACCACCGCGCTGGCCCCGATCGCCGAGGAGGCCTGCCGGCGGGCCGGGATCACGCCCGCGGACCTCGGTGCGGTGGTCACCCACCAGGCCAATCTGCGGATCATCGAGGCGGTGGTGGACCGGCTCGGCGCGACCGGCGCGGTGGTCGCCCGCGACGTCGTCGAGTCCGGCAACACCTCGGCCGCCTCCGTACCGCTCGCGCTGGCCAAGCTGGTGGAGCGCGGCGAGGTGCCCGGGGGCGCCCCCACGCTGCTGCTCGGTTTCGGCGGCGGCCTCTCCTGGGCCGGCCAGGTCGTCATCTGCCCCTGACCGGCGCCGCGGGGGCGGTGCGGCCCGGTCGCGGGCGCCGGTGCTGCCGTAGCCCGACGGACACGGCCACCGGGGCGGAGCGGAGCAGGCCGATATTGGATCTTACCGGCGGGCCGATTCACCTCTACGGTCCGTCATATGACCTCGACGGCAAGCTCCCGGACCTCGGCCACCCGCCCCAGGCTGGTCACCCGGCCGCTGCTGCTGCGCTTCGTGTCGATCCTCGGCGCCTCGACCGGCTTCAACCTGCTGCTGTCGGTCGTCCCGCTCTACGCCGAGGAGTCCACCGGCGGCGGCAACGCGGCCGGGCTCGCCACCGGTGCGCTGATGCTGACGACCGTGCTGGGCGAACTGGCCACCCCCCGGCTGGTGGTCCGTTTCGGCTACCGGGCGGTCCTGGCGGTGGGCCTGTTCCTGCTCGGCGCGCCCGCGTTGGTGCTGACCGCCTTCGACGGCAGCGCCGTCTGGATCACGACGGTCTGCCTGGTGCGCGGACTGGGCTTCGCCTTCACCATCGTCGCGGGCGGCGCGCTGACCGCGTCGCTGATCCCGGCCGAGCGACGCGGCGAAGGGCTGGCGCTGGTCGGCGTGGTCTCGGGGGCGCCCTCGCTGCTGGGCCTGCCGCTGGGCGTGTGGTTGGCGGCCCACCTGGGCTACACGACGGTGGCCGTGACCGCCGGGGTGGTGGCGCTGGCCGCGATCGCCGCCGTACCGGGCCTGCCCGATCGCGAGGCGTCCACCGAGCCGTCGGTGGGCGTGGTGGAGGGCTTCCGCTCGGCCGGGCTGCGGCGCCCCACGGTGGTCTTCGCGGCCACCGCGCTGGCGGCCGGAATCATCGTGACCTTCCTGCCGCTGGCCGTCCCGGCCGGGTCCGCAGGCCTCGCCGCAGTGGCCCTGTTCGTCCAGCCCGCCGCGTCCACGGCGGCCCGCTGGGCGGCGGGCCGGTACGGCGACCGGCACGGCTCGGAGCGGCTCGTCCTCCCCGCACTGCTGCTCAGCGCCGCGGGCACGCTGCTGATCGCGCTGACCGGCAGCCCGGTCGCCGTGGTCGCCGGGGCGGCGGTGTTCGGCCTCGGCTTCGGCATCGCCCAGAACGCCACCCTGACCATGATGTACGCGAGGGTCTCCGGGGCCGGCTACGGCGCCGTCACCGCGTTGTGGAACGTCGCCTACGACGCGGGCATGGGGGTCGGCGCAGTGGCCTTCGGCGTGCTGGCCGCTCCGCTGGGCTACCCGCAGGCCTTCGCCCTCACGGCCGTGGTGATGCTCGGCGCCCTGGCCCCCGCCCACCGCGACCGCCGGGCTGCGGCGCCCGTGGCGCCCGTACTTCCCGCGGCGCCCGTACTTCCCGTGTCGCCCGTACTCCCCATGGAGTCTGTGCTACCCGCGCCGCCCGTTCCGTCCGCGGCGTCCGCACCCGCGGACCGGGTCGGACCGGTGGCTCGGACCGAGCCGTCCGGCCCGTGCCCCCCGAACCGCCTGCCGCCCTGCGCCGATGGCTGATCGCCCACGAGGCCAGGGCTGTTCGGCGTAGCCTTCGTGCATGGCAGAGAGCAAGGTCCGGAAGGTCGCAGCCAAGCCGGCGGTGAAGGCGGCTGCGAAGCCGAGGAAGTCGGAGTCGCACCTGGCGATGGTGCGGCGGGCCCGGAGGATCAACCGGGAGCTGGCGGAGTTGTACCCGTACGCGCATCCCGAGCTGGACTTCGACAGCCCGTTCGAGCTGCTGGTGGCCACCGTGCTGTCGGCGCAGACGACGGACCTGCGGGTGAACCAGACGACGCCGGCGTTGTTCGCGACGTACCCGACGCCGGAGGACATGGCGGCGGCGGTGCCGGAGGAACTGGAGGAGATCATCCGGCCGACCGGGTTCTTCCGGAACAAGGCGAAGTCGCTGATCGGGCTCTCGATCGCGCTGCGGGACGAGTTCGGCGGCGAGGTCCCGGGCCGGCTGGCCGACCTGGTCACCCTCCCCGGCGTCGGGCGCAAGACCGCGAACGTGGTCCTCGGCAACGCGTTCGGGGTGCCCGGGATCACCGTGGACACCCACTTCGGCCGGCTGGCCCGACGGTTCGGGTGGACGACCGAGGAGGACCCGGTCAAGGTCGAGGCGGCCGTCGCGGAGATCTTCCCCAAGTCGGAGTGGACGATGCTCTCGCACCGGGTGGTCTTCCACGGCCGCCGGATCTGCCACTCGCAGAAGCCGGCCTGCGGGGCCTGCCCGATCGCGCCGCTCTGCCCCTCGTACGGGGAGGGCGAGACGGACCAGGAGAAGGCGAAGAAGCTGCTCAAGTACGAGATGGGCGGGCACCCGGGCCAGCGGTTGCGGCCACCCGCCGACTTCCCGGGCGAGGCGGCGGCACGGGCCGACGCCGCCGCCCACCAGGGTGAGGTCGCGGACCTGGCGGTGGCCGAGTGAGGGCGCACGGCCCCGAGCGGGGACACGAGCGGGGACCGGAGCCGGGCGGGCGGGTCGAGCGGGACGGTCTGCCGTCCTGGCTGGAGCCGGTCCGGGACGCCGCCGAGCGCGTGTTGCCCGAGCAGCTGAGCCGGTTCCTGCCGCCTGCCGAGGGCGGGCGCGCCGCAGCCGTCCTGATGCTCTTCGGCGAGGGCGAGACCGGCCCGGACCTGCTGCTGATCGAGCGGGCCCGCTCCTTGCGCTCGCACGCCGGCCAGCCGTCCTTCCCCGGGGGCGCGCTGGACCCGGACGACGGCGACCCCGACGGACCCGGTCCGATCGCGGCGGCGCTGCGCGAGGCGTGGGAGGAGACCGGCCTGGACCCGTCCGGGGTGCAGGTCTTCGCCGCCCTGCCCGCCCTCTACATCCCGGTCAGCCGCTTCGTGGTGACCCCGGTGCTCGGCTGGTGGCGCGAGGAGTCACCGGTTCGCCCGGTGGACGCGGGCGAGACCGGCGCGGTGTTCCGGGTGCCGATCGCCGAGCTGACCGACCCGGCCAACCGGGCCCGGCTGCGCCACCCGTCCGGTCACCTCGGACCGGCCTTCGCCGTCGGCGGCCGGCTGGTCTGGGGTTTCACCGCCGGGGTGATCGACCGGGTGCTGCACCACAGCGGCCTGGAGCTGCCCTGGGACCCGGCCCGGATCGTCGACCTCTCGGACGAGGCGCTGGCGCTGGTCCAGGGCGACCGCGACCGCTCCCGTGCGCTGCTGGGCGGCGACGCCAGGACCACGTGAACGCCCGGCTGCGGGGCCCCGGCGCCCGACGTGGGAGGGTGTCGGGGTGAATGTCCTGGATCTGCTGCTGATCGCCGCCGCCGTGGGGTTCGCCGTGTCGGGCTACCGGCAGGGCTTCGTGGTCGGCGTGCTGTCGGTCCTCGGCTTCCTCGGCGGGGGCCTGCTCGCCGTCCAACTGCTGCCGCTGCTGCTCGACCACCTCAGCCCCGGCACCACCGCCTCCGTGGTGGCCGTCGTGGTGGTCATCGTGCTGGCGGCGATCGGCCAGGCGGTCACCACCCACTTCGGCTGGAAGCTGCGCGGCCACATCGACCGCCGCCCGGCGAAGGCGCTGGACGCCGCCGGCGGCGCGGTGGTCAACGTGATCTCGATGCTTCTGGTCGCCTGGCTGATCGGCTCGGCGCTGGCCGGAACGTCCCTGCCCACCGTCTCCAAGCAGGTCCGCACCTCGGCGATCCTCGGCGGCGTCCAGGACACGCTGCCCTCGGACGCGCCGAACTGGTTCTCCGACTTCTCCAAGGTGCTCGCCCGCAACGGCTTCCCGCAGGTGTTCAACCCCTTCGAGCACGAGCCGATCACCCAGGTCGACCTCCCCGATCCGGCGCTGGCCGCCGGCCCGGCCGTGGCCAAGGCGAAGCAGAGCCTGGTCAAAGTGGTCGGCACCGCCACCTCCTGCAGCAAGACCCTGGAGGGCAGCGGCTTCGTCTTCGCCCCGCACCGGGTGATGACCAACGCCCACGTGGTCGGCGGCGTCGACGAGCCCACCGTGCAGATCGGCGGAGTCGGCCAGCTCTACGACGCGACCGTGGTCCGCTACGACTGGCAGCGGGACATCGCGATCCTGGACGTGCCCAAGCTGAACGCTCCCGCGCTCTCCTTCGCGGGCGAGGCGAAGACCAACGACAGCGCGATCGTGGCCGGCTTCCCGGAGAACGGCGCCTTCAACGTCCAACCGGCCCGTATCCGCGGCCGGATCCAGGCCAACGGCCCGGACATCTACCACCGCGGCCAGGTCGTCCGCGACGTCTACTCGGTGCGCTCGCTGGTCCGCCAGGGCAACAGCGGTGGCCCGCTGCTCACCCCGGACGGCCAGGTCTTCGGGGTGGTCTTCGCCAAGTCGCTGGACAGCGCGGACACCGGATACGTGCTGACCGCCGCCGAGGTGCGCGAGGACGCCGAGAAGGGCAGCACCTCGACGACCCGGGTGGACACCCAGGGCTGCGCGCTCTGACGCGGCCGGCCACCGGCGGTGCGGCCGTGGTCCGCAGCACCGCCGGTCCCGGCCGGTGGCGTCGGCCGCACCGCTGCTCTGACCGCCACCGCTGCCCTGACCGCACCGGCGCTGTGGCCGCACAGGGAGCGCTACGTGGCCGGGCTGATCAAGCGCGGTGGCAACAGCGTCGCGACCGAGGTGCTGCTGTCGGTCAGGTCGGTGGCGACCTTCGTGCTGCTCCGGTTCACCGCGCCGTCACCCACGGTGGTGAACCGATCCGGGTGCGCTGATCGCCCCGTCGGACCGAGTGCCGGGCGGGCAGGGCCGCCCGGCGCGCGCTCTCAGGTCTCGCGCCGCAGTCGCGCGCCCACCCAGCGGGCGCGGCGGCCGAGGATGCGCGGGATGCCGAGCTGCCGCTGTGCCGTGCTCCGGCGGTGGTCCGTGCCGTCGCGACCCAGGTCGTCCGCCCAGTCGGTGCGGTGGCCGGACCTCTGCGAGCTGTTGTGGCGTCGGCCGCGCGGGGCGCTGCCGTGATCGGGCATCCAGGTCATACCGCAATGGATGCCCCTGGGCCGGCCGGAGTAACCGCCCAGGGGGTGTCGACTTGGCCTATGCGTTTGTCATATGAGCGCAATATAAAGGGAGTTGAGTTCCACTTCCGTACCCGGGACGGGGAGGCGCTCAGTCCTTGTGGCGGCCGATCCAGTCCAGCAGCTCGGCGGTGAACTGCTCCGGCGCCTCCTCGTGCGGGAAGTGCCCGACCCCGGGCAGGAGCCGCCAGCGGTACGGCGCGGCCACGTACTCGCCTCCGCCCAGCGCGGTGTGCGACAGCAGGACCGGGTCGGCGGCGCCCTGGACGTGCAGGGTGGGCGCGGTGATCGGCTTCTTCATCCGGCGGGCGAACTGGATGCCGTCCGGGCGGGCCATCGAGCGCAGCAACCAGCGGTACGGCTCGATCGAGCAGTGCGCGGTGCTGGGGATCTGGATCGCCTGCCGGTACGCGGCCACCGCCGTCCGGTCCAGCTGGTCGGGGCCGGTCCAGGCGTCCAGGTAGCGGCCGACCAGCGCGGCGTCGTCGGCCACCAGGCGGCGTTCCGGTATCCACGGCCGCTGGAAGCCCAGCACGTGCTCGAAGGCGGCCATCTGGCGGCGGTCCGTCAGCAGTGCCCTGCGGAGGTCCCGTGGGTGCGCTGCGGAGACCACGGTGAGGCTCTGGATCACCGACGGTCGCATCACCGCCGCCACCCAGGACAGCGTGCCGCCGGAGGCATGGCCCACCAGGTGCGCCCGGCGCTCGCCGAGCGAACGGATCACCCCGGTGATGTCCAGTGCGAGGTTGCCCGGGTCGTACCCGCGCGGCGTGCGGTCGCTGCCGCCGATGCCCCGCAGGTCGAGCGCCACGGCCCGGTAGCCGGCCTCGGCGAGCGCGGTCAGCTGATGACGCCACGCCCACCAGTACTCGGGCCAGCCGTGCACCAGGAGGACCAGCGGGCCCTCGCCCAGCTCGGCGATGTGGAACCGGGCGCCGTTGGCCGCGAGGTCGCGGTGCCGCCAGGGGCCGGCCTGTCGGATGTCCCAGGGCGCCGTGGGCGCGGCCTCCGCGGTGGAGCCGCCCTCGCCGTCCACCGGCCCGCCGCCGGTCTCCTCGACGGCTTCCTGACCGTGGTCGACGGCGTCCTGACCGTCCGTGCGGTCGGGGCCGGAGCTGGCGGACGGCTGCGCGGGCACGGGCTTCTGGTCGAGCGGCATACCGAGAGCGTGTCACATCGGCGCGTCGGGTACGCGTTCGGCACTCGCTCCGGGGGCGTCAGGGCCGGACCGGGCGCCCCGGCCACCCGGAAGCGGGCGTCGGAGCGGGGTGCCGGGTCACCGACGTGGCGGCGCGGACCCGGTGGCTGTTCGCTGGACCGGCAGGGCGCGGCTGGGGCACCTGACGGGCCTGCGGGGCCCGGCCGGGGCGTCCGGCGGGCCTACGGGATGCGGCCGAGGGCCCGGTCGATCTCCTCCTGGGTGGCCGGGCGGGGGCGGGCGTTCTTGAGCACGTCGGCGGTCTTCTGGGCGCCCTCGATGGTGCGGTGGGGCTTCTCGATCCGCTTGAACGAGCGCAGCGCCAGCAGCCCGAGGATCACCGCCAGCAGCAGGTACGAACCGGCCACGATCAGGAACGACCAGCCGAGCGAGACGCCCAGCGCGTGGATCCCGAACGCCGCCGCGGCGCTCAGCATCGGCACCGCGGCCAGGGCCACCACGCCGGCGACCGTCAGTGACACACCGCCGGAGACACCGCGCTTGACGTCCGCGCGGATCTCCGCCTTCGCGAGCGCGATCTCGTCGTGGACCAGGGCGGACAGGTCCGCGGTGGCCGCCGCGAACAGCTGCCCCACCGAACGCTCGCCCTCGTAGGGCGCCCGGCCGTTGCTGGACGGGTCTGCGGCTCCTGCGGGCATCAGCGGTTCTCCTCTGCGGCTGTGCGGCGTGACGCCGCCGGGCGGTGCTGCTCCCGGGTCGTTCCGGGGGCTGTGTCCGGGGACCGTTCCGGGGGATCGGAGCGGCCGGTGGCGTCTGTGGACTGTCGACAGCTCAGAATCATGCCCCTACCGGTCAGTCGCACACCACTCCGGGGGCCCCGCCGGAGGGTCGTGTCCGTTCGGAGGGGTGCGTCGTCAGCCGGCCGTGTCCCGTTCGGAGGGGTGCGTCGTCAGCGGGTCGGACCGGGGCCCGCGTCGGAGCCGGCGTCGTCGGGGCCGGCCTCGCCCGAACGGCGCGCCGCCTCCGCCACTCGGGCCCGCCAGGCCGGGTCGTCCTGCTGGTAGACGTCGGGGATGCCGTCGCCGTCGAGGTCGCGGTCCTCCTCCTCGCACAGCTCGCGGTAGTGCCGGTTGCGCAGCTTCAGCAGCACGGTGGCGACCAGCGCGCAGAGCAGCGAGCCCACCAGGACGGCGGCCTTGGAGAGGTCGGCGAGATCCGCGTCGTCGGGGAAGGCCAGCTCGCTGATCAGCAGGGAGACGGTGAAGCCGATGCCGGCGAGGACGGAGACCGCGAACATGTCGGCCCACTTGAGCTGCGGATTCAGCTCGGCGCGGGTGAAGCGGGCGGCGAGCCAGGTACCGCCGAAGATGCCGACGGTCTTGCCGACCAGCAGTCCGAGGACGATCCCGAGCGGGGTGGCCTGGGTGAACACGTCGGCGAGTGCCGGACCGGAGATCGTCACTCCGGCCGCGAACAGCGCGAAGACGGGGACGGCCAGCCCGGCCGAGAGCGGTCGGACGAGGTGCTCGATGTGCTCGCCGGGGGACTGCTTCTCGTCGCCCACCCGGTGGCAGCGCAGGATCAGCCCCATCGCGACGCCCGACACCGTGGCGTGCACGCCGCTCTCGTGCATCAGCGCCCAGATCACGAAGGCGAGCGGTACGAACAGGTACCAGCCGTGCACCCCGCGCCGGTGCAGGAACCAGAACAGCACCAGGCCGGCGAAGGCCAGCCCGAGCGCCCAGAACTTGATGCCCGAGCTGTAGAAGACCGCGATGATCAGGATGGCGATCAGGTCGTCCACCACGGCGAGGGTGAGCAGGAAGGCACGCAGCGCGGACGGCAGGTGGCTGCCGACCACGGCCAGCACGCCGAGCGCGAAGGCGATGTCGGTCGCGGTCGGGATCGCCCAGCCGCCCGGATGACCGCCGCTGCCGGAGTTGGCGATCGCGAAGACGATCGCGGGCAGCGCGACTCCGCAGATCGCGGCGACGACCGGTAGCAGCGCGGCGCTCGGACTGCGCAGCTCACCCGCCACGAACTCGCGCTTGAGCTCGATGCCGGCCACGAAGAAGAAGATCGTCAGCAGGCCGTCCTTGGCCCAGGCGTCCAGGGTGAGGTCCAGGTGGAGCGGGCCGGACGGCCCGATCGTGTAGTCGAGGACGCTCTCGTACGCGTCCGGCCAGACGTTGGCCCAGATCAGGGCGACCAAAGCGGCGGCCAGTAGCAGGACGCCACCGACCGTCTCGGTGCGCAGGGCGTCGGCGATGTAGGCCCGCTCGGGGAGGGGCAGTCTGCCGAGGAACTGACGGCGCGGGGTCGGCTTGTTGACGGGCTGCTGGTCGGCCACGCGGGACCTCCTTGGGCGGGGGAACGGTGTGTGGATGCACCTGTGGTGCAGTGCCGACCAGACTTCCCGGCGCGCCCTGTGACGCGACGAATCCCCCGGGGGGATTTTGTCACGTCTTTGACAGTCTAGCCGGAACGGGAATGCGATATCCGCTTTGTCATACTTCAGGCCCGAGGTCTCGATGTCCCGTTCTGCGCGTGTGCGGGGCACTCGAATGGAGTCGGCCGCATGCAGACGGGTGAACGCCTCCTTATCGTCGATCACAGTGCCACCCGTTCGAGTGGTGCGATTCCCTTGTTCCCGCTTCCGCTGTGGAGACCCGACGATGCCCAGACCGCCCCTCTTATCGCCCCTGTCGTTCGGCCGGCGGCTCCGGTGGAGCGCGGACCGGTGAACGGCTCCGCGCACGCCCCCGTCGCCGGAGCCGTTGCCGCTGCTCCGGCCACCGAACCCGGCCCCGAACTCGACCGCCTGCTCCGCCCGCTGTTTCGTGCCGCCGCCCCGGGGGTGGCGTCGCCGTCGTGGTGATCCGCGGTGACGAACGGAGCGTGGCCTGCCGTGGCCACTCCGACCGCTCCAGCGAGCGTCCCGTCCGCGCCGACACCGGGTTCGAGCTCGGCTCCGTCACCAAGACCTTCACCGGGCTGTTGCTCGCCGAGATGGTCGCCCGCGGTGAGGTCGGATACGACGACCCGATCGACCGCTACCTGCCCGCCGACGCCGTCCCCGGCTACCCGCACGAGCGGCCGATCACGCTGCTCCACCTGGCCACCCACACCTCGGGGCTGCCCAGGCTGCCGGTCGGACTGCTACCGGCCATGGCTCCCAGGTGGTTCACCAGTCCGTACGCCACGTTCGGCCCGGCCCACCTGCTCAGGGCACTGCCCCGCACGCCGGTCCGCGGCACTCCGGGCGCGCAGGTGCGCTACTCGAACCTCGGCTGCGGGCTGCTCGGCCTGCTGCTCGCCAATGCGGCCGGTCAGCGCTACGACGACCTGCTGGAGGCCAGGGTCTGCGGGCCGCTCGGCCTGGTGGACACCTCCTGCGGCCCCGGCCGCGAGGACGCCGCAGGTTACCGACGCGGCCGGCGTGCGCCGTCCTTCCGCCTGCCCGCGCTGCCCGGCGCCGCCGCGCTGCGCTCCACGGCCGACGACATGCTCCGCTATCTGCAGGCGCATCTGGCGCTGGACGCCGTCCCGCTACCCGAACGGGCCGACGCGGCGGCGTTGCGGACGGCGTTGGGCGAGGTCCGGCGACCGCGAGCCGGCCGGCGAGGCGGGACACGGATCTGCCTGGGCTGGAACCACCGCTCGGTCCTGGCGGCTCCGGAGGCGAGCCGGCCGGCTGTCGAATGGGCCGTTGAGCCGGCTTCTGAGTCGGTTTTCGAAGCGGCTCTTGAGTCGGCTGTCGAGTCGGCTCCTGACTCGGCGGACCGCGCGGCGACCGGCCGGCCGGTCGCCGACGTGCGGGGTGGCCCGGATTACGGCGGCGCGGATGGTGGTGGCGCGCAGGGTGGCGGCGCGGAGGGTGGCACAGGTGGTGGTGTGGGCCGGGATTTCGCCGACCAGGTCGTCTACCACGCCGGGTCCACCCGGGGCTGCACCACCTTCGTCGGGTTCAGCCCCCGCGCGCAGGTGGGGCTGGCGGTGATGGCCGGCACGCTGCCGCTGCGCAGTCGGGGCTTCGTCCAGAACGCCTACGACACCCTGCGCACGCTGGTCGCCGGGCGCCGGGGGGCTGAACCGCCGGGAGCCGTCCGCGGCCCCTCGACGCCGCGTCGAGGGGCC
>NZ_JBFAJO010000103.1:0-22906 GCF_040655255.1 Kitasatospora sp. NPDC050463 | reverse complement strand
GTGATGTGGTTGTTCATCACCGAGCGCAGGGTGTTGGCGTCGCGGGTGTTCTTGACCCAGTCGGGCAGTTGGGAGTGCCAGACCAGGGTGTGGCCCCGCATCCGCTGGCCGTGCGCGGAGGCGTGGTTGACGATCCGGTCGGCGGCACCGAAGTTGAAGTTGCCGCGGGACGGTTCGACGGCGTCCCACTTCATCTCGTTCTCCGGGGTGACCATGGTGAATTCCCGGTCGAGAATGGTGGAGTACGTCGAGTCACCGAGCTTGCTCGCGGGCACCGCCGCGCCGAAGTAGCGGCCGCTGTCGGCCGCTGCCGCACCCAGCGTGGTCGCCCCGGCGGCGTGGGCCGCGGGGCTGGCGGTGACGGCCGCGACCGAGCTGACGGCCAGGCACGCGGCCGCCGTCAGGGCCTTGCGGAGACGGGGTTTCTGATTGAGCCATGACATGAGGGATCGGTCTCCTTGTGGGTGGGGGATGCCTGCGTGCCGCTCGGGGACCGGCGTCTCGTCCTGACGCCAGTGCGAGGGCGCACTCGGCCGGACCCTTCCTGCCGAGCAGGAGGGTGGTGTGCGTTCGGAGCGGAGCCTGGTCCCGCCCGAGAGCCGTGCGGTCGGTCGACGCGCCGCTGACAGCCTCCCGGGGTCCGGCCGAAGGGGGATCGGCCTGGCTGCCGGGTGCTGTGAGCGCTAACAATTCACCGCGGGCACCCGCCCCGCCCGACGTTGTCGGGGTGGGTCCTCACCAGGCGGTGGGCGGTGTCAGTGCCTCGCGGCGCGGCGGGCCCGTCAGCTCGCGCTGCAGGAGACGGTCGGCCAGGTGGTGCTGCCGTTCTTCGTGATGGTCATGCCCCAGTTGTTGCCCGACCCGTTGGGGGTGGCGACGAGGGTCTGGGCGTCGGGGTAGGACGCACTGGTGTTCCAGGTCGAGCTGACCTTCTCCGGGGAGGGGACCTTCACGGTCACCTTCCACGCGTCGGAGCCGGTGACCGCGACGTTCAGGTTGTAGCGGTCGCTCCACGAGGCGCCGGCGGAGAGCGTCGCCGTGCAGGTGCCGCCGGTGCCGCCGCCGGTGGAGGAGCCGAGCGTGATGTTGGAGCTGCCGCTGCTCCGGTAGCCCTCGGTGGCCATGATCTCGTAGTTCATGGTGCCGAGGTTCATGCCGGCCCTGGCCCACGCGTCGAAGTGGTTCGCGACGGTGATGGTTCCGCCGGTACGCCTGGTCTGACGAACGCTCCAGTACTGGTTGAACGTCTTGATGCCCTCGATCGAGGGGGCGTTGTAGCGCGTCGTCTGGTAGATGTCGTACGTGCCGCCGTCACTGGTGACGGTGCCCTTGTACGTGCCGGTCGGCCGGTACGAACCGTAGTTCTCGACGACGTAGTACTCGATGAGCGGGTTGGTGCTCCAGCCGTAGAGCGCCAGGTAGGCGTTGCCGTTGGTGCTCCAGGTGCCCGAGTAGGTCACCGGGTTGCGCGAGCCGGTGCTCCAGCCCTTGCCGGCGACGAAGTTGCCGGCATTGCTCCAGGAGGTGCTGTAGTTGCCGCCGCCGTTCAGGGACATCGAGGCCGCGCCGGTGCCCTCGGTCCAGAACGAGAAGAAGTGTCCGCCGTCGGTGCCGGTCTGGGTCGTGGTGACGGTCGCGGCCTCGGCGGTGCCGGGGAGGATCAGGACGGCCGCGAGGGCCGGCGCGAGCACGCGCATCCTGCGGGCGATCCGCCAGGCGCCTTTGGTCCTGCGGCTCTTGGGGTGAGAGGAGTTCACGACGGTGATCCGTCCTGTCGGTGTGTGGGGGGTGGGGTGGCACCCCTGCGCCCACCGATGGCCGCGGAGGGGTGGGCCGGGCCGGACGGCGTCGCGCAGCGGTGCACAGAACCGACTTGCCATCAACATCGCCGCGCCCGACGCCGGTTGGCGAAGGAGGCCCGGATCCAAGGCCCGTGCGGACATATCGACGGCGACAGTGTTGGCCTGTTCCCGACAAGCTGTCAACACTTTCGACAGAAACACCGAAAGTGTCGCTCCCGTCTCCGTTCGTCGAGACGCCGCCAATCACCCAACAGCCGGGGAGACCCCGGTGAACTTGCCCAGCATTTCGCCGAGTTCCCCGCCATCACTCCGCGCCGCAGGCCACACATCAGGGCAGGATCCGTTCGAAAGTTTCGGTGAGTCCATCGCGGGCGAGAGCTGCGGACTGCCCTGCCCTGCCTCCACCTGCCCCGCCCTGCCCCCGCCTGCCCTGGCCACCCGGCCCGAGGCGGTTCGTGGCCCCCTCCCGCGCCGGTTGTGATCGCTAACATATTCGCTGGACGGGTGGGCATGAGACAGTGGCGCCGCCGCTCCACGAGGAGGCGGATGATCGGACCGGGGCACCAGAGGGGGCTGTGCGTGGGAGTTGAAGCGGTCGGTACGGAGGTGCGACAGCCGGTGATGGCGGACGTCGCGAAGCTGGCCGGTGTCTCCCATCAGACGGTGTCCCGGGTGCTCAACGGCGCCCCGCACGTGCGGTCCGGTACCCGGGAGAGGGTACTTGCCGCGATCCGCGAACTCGACTACCGGCCGAACTCGGCCGCCCGTGCCCTGGTCACCCGCCGCTCGCAGACCCTGGGTGTGGTCAGTTTCGACTCCACCCTGTACGGGCCCGCCTCGATGCTCGACGGCATCGAGCGTGCGGCCCGCACCGCCGACTACTTCGTCAGCGTCGCGAGTCTGCGCTCCCTGGACAGCCGCTCCGTCCAGGAGGCCGTGGACCGGCTGCGCGACCAGGGCGTGGAGGGCATCGTGGTGATCGCCCCGCAGATCTCTGCGGTCGGTGCCCTCTCCAGGGTGTCCAGTTCGGTACCGGTGGTCGCGGTCGGCGCCGGCAGCCGGTCCCGGATGCCGATGGTGTCGTTCGACAACCGGGCCGGCGCCGAGGCCGCCACCCGCCACCTGCTCGACCTCGGCCACCGCACCGTGCACCACCTCGCGGGGCCGGCCGGCTGGATGGAGAGCCGCGACCGCCATGACGGCTGGCGGCAGGCCCTGGAGGACGCCGGTGTCAGGGTGCCGCCGGTCGGCAGCGGCGACTGGAGCGCCCGCTCCGGGTACCAGGCGGGCCGCCGGATCGCGCACGACCCGGAGGTCACGGCCGTCTTCTGTGCCAACGACCACATGGCCCTCGGCCTGCTCCGCGCCCTGCACGAGGCGGGCCGCGCCGTCCCGGGCGAGATCAGCGTGATCGGCTTCGACGACATCCCCGAGGCGGCGTACTTCGCCCCGCCGCTCACCACCGTCCGCCAGGACTTCGGCGAACTCGGCCGCCGCGCCCTCGAACTCCTCCTCCAGGAACTCGCCGGCGTCTCCCACACCCGCGACGACGTCCAGATCTCGCCGGAGATGGTCCTGCGCCGCAGCGCCGGCCCCGCTCGCCGTGGCTGACCCCGCTCGCCGGTGGCTGATTCTGCTCGGCGTGCCTGACTCCGCTCGCCATGCCTGACCCTGCCCGCCGTGCCTGACCCTGCCCGCCGTGGCTGACCCTGCCCGCCGTGCCTGACCCTGCCCCGGCGGCCGTCGGCGTGCGCTCGTTCGGGCGGCGTCGGGTCGAGGGGTGTCCGCCGGTCTGACGGCGGAGGTCTGTGAGGAGTGCGTGTTTCGGCGGCGTGCGGCGGGAGTCCGTACGGGCGGGGTCGGCTCCCGGTCGTTCGAGCGAGGACGATGTCCTGCCGGGCTCTCCGGCGGGTCGGGGCGGACTCCGTCGTTCCGGCCCTGCGCGGCCGGGATTGCCGCCCGTCGGGGGCCAACCGACCTGGATCACCGCCGAGCTGACGGCACTTCGGGCTGCCGCCGGTGGACTGGTCAAGATTGAGTAACGAGGCGCGAGGGCCTTGCCGGGGCCAATTGTTAGCGTTAACAATCGTCCCGAGCGAAACGGCGCCGATACCTCGCGTTCACGTGGTTGGTGCCGTTCGCGCGATCGATGATCTCCGAGAGGAAGTCCCACCATGTCCAAGAGAGCTGCGGCGGCCCTGGTCGCCGGTGCGATGGTCACCGTCCTCACCGCGTGCGGTTCCGGCGGCGGTGGAGACTCGACCGGCAAGGGTGCCGGCCACAAGCTCGTCGTGGGTTTCTCGCAGGTCGGCGCGGAGAGCGGTTGGCGTACCGCGAACACCAAGTCGGTCCAGGATTCCGCCAAGAAGGCGGGCATCGAGCTGAAGTTCTCCGACGCGCAGCAGAAGCAGGAGAACCAGATCAAGGCGATCCGCTCGTTCATCCAGCAGAAGGTGGACGTGATCGCCTTCTCGCCGGTGGTGGAGTCGGGTTGGGACACCGTGCTGAAGGAGGCGAAGGACGCCAAGATCCCGGTGATCCTCACCGACCGTGCGGTGGACTCCAAGGACGACTCGCTCTACGTCTCCTTCCTCGGCTCGGACTTCGTCGAGGAGGGCAAGAAGGCCGGCGAGTGGCTGGTGAAGGAGTACCAGGGCAAGTCCGACGAGGTGAACATCGTCGAGCTGCAGGGCACCACGGGTTCGGCGCCCGCCAACGACCGCAAGGCGGGCTTCGGCGACGTGATCAAGGCGGACGCGAAGTTCAAGGTGGCGGCGTCGCAGACCGGTGACTTCACCCGGGCCAAGGGCAAGGAGGTCATGCAGGCCTTCCTGAAGGCCCAGCCGAAGATCGACGTGCTGTACGCGCACAACGACGACATGGCGCTGGGTGCGATCCAGGCGATCGAGGAGGCCGGCAAGAAGCCGGGCACCGACATCAAGATCATCTCGGTGGACGGGGTCAAGGACGCCTTCACCGCGATGAGCCAGGGCAAGATCAACGTCGATGTGGAGTGCAACCCGCTCCTCGGTGACCAGCTGATGGACCTGGTGAAGAAGGTCAAGGCCGGCGAGCAGGTGCCGAAGCGGATCAAGACGGAAGAGGGTGTCTTCACCCAGGACCAGGCCGCTGCCGCACTGCCGACCCGCCAGTACTGAACGGACCGGCCCGCCCGGGGAGTAGCTCCCCGGGCGGGCCGGGTCGCATGAGGAGAGGAGAACCGGCGTGCGTCAGCAACCGGTCCTGGAAGTGCGGGGGATCCGCAAGGAGTTCCCCGGGGTGGTGGCGCTGGACGGGGTCGACTTCCGGCTCTTCCCCGGCGAGGTGCACGCCCTGATGGGGGAGAACGGCGCCGGCAAGTCCACGCTGATCAAGGTGCTGACCGGGGTGCACCCGGCGGACGGCGGCGAGGTGGTGCTGGCCGGGCAGCAGGTGCGGATCACCGGTCCGCTCCAGGCCCAGCAGGCGGGCATCAGCACCGTCTACCAGGAGGTGAACCTCTGCCCGAACCTGTCGGTCGCGGAGAACATCTTCATCGGCCGCGAGCCGCGCCGCCTCGGACTGATCGACTGGGCCCAAATGCGCCGTCGGGCCGCCGAGTTGGTCCGCACGCTGGAGCTGGACATCGACGTCGACGCGCCGCTGGACAGCTACTCCATCGCCGTCCAGCAGCTGGTCGCCATCGTCCGCGCGGTGGACGTCTCGGCCAAGGTGCTGATCCTGGACGAGCCGACCTCCAGCCTGGACCGCGACGAGGTCGGCCAACTCTTCACCGTGATACGGCGGTTGCGCGACCAGGGGGTCGCCATCCTGTTCGTCTCACACTTCCTCGACCAGATCTACGAGATCTGCGACCGGATGACCGTGCTGCGCAACGGCCGGCTCGAGGGCGAGTACCTGACCAGTGAGCTCAACCAGGTCGAGCTGATCTCCCGCATGATCGGCTCCGAACTCGCCGGGCTCGACCAACTGGCCGGAGGCAAGCGGCGCGAGCGTTCCGCGCCGGCCACCGAGCAGGCGTTCCTGCAGGCCGACGGCCTGGGCCGGCGGGGCGCCGTCGAACCGTACGACCTCTCCATTCGCCCCGGTGAAGTGGTGGGCCTGGCAGGCCTGTTGGGATCCGGCCGGACCGAGGCCGCCCGGCTGCTGTTCGGCGCAGACCACAAGGACCGCGGCACCGTGCAGATCAACGGCACCGAGACGGACCTGCGCAGCCCGCGCGACGCGATCGCCCACGGCATCGCGTTCTGCTCGGAGAACCGCAAGACCGAGGGCCTGGTCGGCGAGTTGACCGTCCGGGAGAACATCGTGCTGGCGCTGCAGGCGGCCCGGGGCTGGCTCCGCCCGTTGTCGCGCACCACGCAGGACGAGTTGACGCTGCGCTGGATCCGCGCCCTGGACATCCGCCCGGGCAACCCGGAGGCGCTGGTGCGCAACCTCAGCGGCGGAAACCAGCAGAAGGTGCTGCTGGCCCGCTGGCTGATCACCGACCCCAGGCTGCTGATCCTGGACGAGCCCACCCGCGGCATCGACATCGGTGCCAAGGCCGAGATCCAGAAGCTGGTCGCGGACCTCGCCGAGAAGGGCATGGCGGTGCTGTTCATCTCCGCCGAACTGGAGGAGGTGCTGCGGCTCAGCCACCGCGTCGGCGTGCTGCGCGACCGCCGGATGGTCGCCCAACTGCCCAACGACGGCGAGCTCACCCCGGAGCGCGTCCTGGCCACCATCGCGAGCGGAGCGGAACAATGACCACGGCGCCCACCACCCCGGGAGTCAGGGCGGTGACCCGGTACCGGCTGTTCTGGCCGGCCGCGGTGCTGGCCGTGCTGCTGCTCGCCAACCTCGCCTTCACCTCGGACTTCTTCGCCCTCCACCTCAAGGGCGGCCACCTGTACGGCAGTACGATCGACATCCTGCACTTCGGCGCTCCGCTGATCCTGGTGTCGCTCGGGATGACCCTGGTGATCGCCACCGGTGGGATCGACCTCTCGGTCGGCTCCACCGTCGCCATCGCCGGCGCGCTGGCCTGCCTGCACATCAGCGAGGCCGCCGACCCGGCGAGTCTCGGCACGGTGCTCGGCGCGGTCGGCATCGCGCTCGGCACGGCGGTGCTGCTGGGCCTCGCGAACGGGATCCTGGTGGCCCGGGTCGGGGTGCAGCCGATCATCGCCACCCTGATCCTGATGGTCGCCGGACGCGGCGTCGCCCAGCTGATCACCGACGGCCAGATCATCACGATCACCAGCGAGCCGTACAAGCTGATCGGCGGCGGCTACTGGCTGGCGATGCCGTTCGCGATCCTGCTCAGCGCAGTGGTCGCGCTGCTCACCGCGCTGCTCACCCGCTCCACCGCGCTCGGCCTGCTGCTGGAGTCGGTCGGCGGCAATCCGGTGGCCAGCCGGCTGGTCGGTATCCGGGCGATGCGCCTGGTCGCCCTGGTGTACGTGTTCAGTGCGCTGTGCGCGGCGGTCGCCGGACTGATGGTCTCCTCCAACGTCTCGGCGGCGGACGGCAACAACGCCGGCCTGTGGATCGAACTCGACGCCATCCTCGCGGTCGTCGTCGGCGGGACCTCGCTCAACGGCGGCCGGTTCTCGATCGGCGGCACGGTCCTCGGCGCGCTGATCATCCAGACCCTCTCCACCACCGTCTACACCATCGGCATCCCGCCGGAGACCACGCTGGTCTTCAAGGCCTTCGTGGTCATCACGGTCTGCCTGATCCAGTCGCCGAACTTCCGTGCCAAGCTCGCCCGGCGCGGCGCCGAGCGCCGGAGCGGTGCCCGGCCGAGTCCTGCCACCACCACCAACCGGGAGGTCGGCGCGTGAACGCCAACGCCCTGCTGACCAGAGTCCGCGGGCAGCTCCCGCTGCTGGTCACCTCCGTCCTGCTGGTGTCGATGTTCACCGTCGGCTCGGTGCAGTACGACGGGTTCTTCTCCGGGCAGGTGCTGCTCAACCTGCTGATCGACAACGCCTTCCTGCTCGTGGTCGCGGTCGGGATGACCTTCGTCGTGCTGACCGGCGGCATCGACCTGTCGGTCGGAGCGGTGGTGGCGCTGTCCACCATGGTCTCCGCCTGGCTGGTGGAGCGGCACGGCTGGCCGCCGCTGCTGGTCATCCCGCTGGTGCTGCTGATGGGCACGGCCGCCGGCTGGGTGATGGGGTGGGTGATCCACACCTTCGAGATCCAGCCGTTCATCGTGACCCTGGCGGGCATGTTCCTGGCCCGGGGGCTGTGCTACACGATCAGCATCGAGTCGATCTCCATCACGGACCCGTCGTACACCGCGATGGCGCAGACCCGGATCCCGCTCGGTGACCTCTTCGTCTCGCCGAGCGTGCTCATCGCCCTGCTGGTGCTGGCGGCCGGGTTCGTCGTGCTGCACTACACCCGGCTCGGGCGGAACGTGTACGCGATCGGCGGCAGCGAGCAGTCCGCGCTGCTGATGGGCCTGCCGGTGGGGCGGACCAAGACCACCGTGTACGCGATCAGCGGCTTCTGCTCGGCGCTCGGTGGTGTGCTGCTCACCTTCTACATGCTCTCCGGCTACGGCCTGCACGCGGTCGGCCTGGAGCTGGACGCGATCGCCGCCGTGGTGATCGGCGGCACCCTGCTCACCGGTGGCTCCGGCTACCTGCTGGGCACCCTGCTGGGTGTGCTGGTGCTGGGCCTGATCCAGACCGTCATCAGCTTCCAGGGCACGCTCAGCTCGTGGTGGACCAGGATCGTGATCGGCGGGCTGCTGTTCGTCTTCATCGTCCTGCAGCGCCTGATCACCGCCCGGCGTCGCTAGGACACCACCGCCACCCCGGCACGGCCCGCCCCGGCCGTGCCGGGTGTGTCGACGCGCAGATCCTGAGCGTCGGCAATGACCCCCACCCCCACCCTCCGCCCCCAGCCCGGCCGGCTCGCACGGCCGGGCTGACCGTGTGAAGAGAGGACGACGATGTCCCGTTTCCTCGATCGGGCCCGCCGGGCCGCGACCGGCCTGCTCGCGGCCGGCGCCCTGACCGCCGGACTGCTCGGAGTCGCGCCCGCCCACGCCGCCGCACCCCCGGCCGGCACCGCGACCCGGTACACCATGACCGCGTTCACCAACAGCAGCGAATCCAACATGTACGTCTACGAGTCGCCCGACGCCACCGGCTACCGGCAGCTCAAGGCCTCCGCGTACACACCGCCCAGCGGGCTGATCCGTGACCCCAGCATCATCCGGCACACCGACGGCCGGTACTACGTCACGTACACCACCAACTGGGACGGCAACACCATCGGCTTCGCCACCAGCACCGACCGGGTGAACTGGACCTTCCTCGGCAACCAGACCCTGCCGTTGAGCGATGTGAAGTCCACCTGGGCGCCGGAGTGGTTCGTCGACACCGACGGCACGGTGAACGTGATCGTCTCGGTCTCCACCACCGGCGGCGACTTCAAACCGTACAAGCTCACCGCCACCAACGCGGCTCTCACCGAGTGGAGTCCACCCGCCGTACTGGCCGGGATCGGGCCGAACTACATCGATACCTTCGTGGTCAAGGTCGGTTCCACCTACCACGCGTTCAGCAAGAACGAGACGACCAAGTACATCGAGCACTCCACCGCGAGCAGCCTGACCGGCCCCTACACCTTCAGGGGTACCGGCAACTGGGCCGGTTGGGGCAACTGGGTGGAGGGGCCGGCGCTGGTCCAGCTGGACAACGGCGGCTGGCGGATCTACTACGACGGCTACAGCGCGCACAAGTACTACTACAGCGACAGCTACGACGGCCTGGCCACCTGGACCACGCCCACCGAGCTGCCCGGACTCAGCGGCTTCGCCCGGCACTTCACCGTGCTCAAGGAGACGGTCAGCGGAGGAGCGTCCCTGCCGGTCAACACCAAGCTCTCCCTCCGGTCGGCGAACTACCAGGCACGGTACGCCAGTTCCCGAGCCGGCCTCGGCTACCTCGACCCGGTGGACGCGAGCAGCACCGCGACCGTCAAGCAGGACGCCACCTTCACGGTCGTCCCGGGCCTCGCCGACGCCAACTGCTACTCCCTCCGCGCCGCCGACGGACGTTACCTGCGGCACTGGGACTTCAAGCCGCGCCTCGACGGCAACGACGGCACCGCCGTCTTCCGCGGCGACGCCACCTACTGCGCCCGCCCCGGCTCGGCCGCCGGATCGGTCGCGTTGGAGTCCTACAACTACCCGGGCCGGTACCTCCGCCACTACGACTACGAGCTGCGCGTCGACGGGTACCAGGACACCGACACATTCCGCGCCGACAGCTCCTTCCTGCCCGTCACCCCCTGGGCCGCCTGAGCCGCGGAGGACGCCGCCGGAGTCCACGGCGGCGGGGAAGAGCGGAGGCCCGCTACAGGGAAGTCACCTGTAGCGGGCCTCCGCTCGTCCGTCTCCGCATCGCGGCGCGGTGTCCGGCGTACGGGAGGGACGGACCGCGGCGGAGGCGTCGAAGCGCTCGGCCGTGACGGAGCGGGCCGGGTCGTGCTACCCGCACGACCCGGCCGGGGGCCGGTGCCGGTTCAGCGAGCGCCGAGCAGGTGTTCCAGGGCCAGCTGGTCCAGCTGCTCGAAGGCCATGCCGCGGCCGGCGGCGGCGTCGACGTCGAACTCCTCGAAGGCGGAGCGGTCCGCCAGCAGCCCGGTCAGGCCGTCCTCGGCCGTGGGGACGGCGAGTTCGGGCAGCCGGGAGGCGGCGAGCGCGGCCTGCACCGCCGGGTCGGCCCGGAAGGCGCGGGAACGCTCCGCCAGCAGCAGGTAGTTGCGCATGCAGCCGGCCGCCGAGGCCCAGACACCGTCGAAGTCCTCGGTGCGCGGGGGCTTGAAGTCGAAGTGCCGGGGGCCGTCGTAGCCGGCCGACTCCAGCAGGTCGACCAGCCAGAAGGCCTGCCGCAGGTCTCCCGCGCCGAAGCGCAGGTCCTGGTCGTACTTGATGCCGGACTGGCCGTTCAGGTCGATGTGGAACAGCTTGCCGTGCCACAGCGCCTGGGCGATGCCGTGCGGGAAGTTCAGGCCGGCCATCTGCTCGTGGCCGACCTCCGGGTTGACGCCGACCCGCTCGGGCCGCTCCAGTGCGTTGATGAACGCCAGGGCGTGGCCGACGGTGGGCAGCAGGATGTCGCCGCGCGGCTCGTTGGGCTTGGGCTCGATCGCGAAGCGCAGGTCGTAGCCCTGCTGCTCGACGTACTCGCCCAGCAGGTCGAAGGCCTCCTTCAGCCGGTCGAGCGCCGTGCGCACGTCCTTGGCCGCGCCGGACTCGGCGCCCTCGCGCCCGCCCCAGGCGACGTAGACCGAGGCGCCGAGCTCCGCGGCCAGGTCGATGTTGCGGATCGTCTTGCGCAGCGCGTAGCGCCGCACGTCGCGGTCGTTGGCGGTGAAGGCGCCGTCCTTGAAGACCGGGTGGGTGAACAGGTTGGTGGTCGCCATCGGGACCTTCAGCCCGGCGGTGTCCAGCGCGGTGCGGAAACGCTTGACCGCCTGCTCGCGTCCGGCGTCGCTCGTGCCGAACGGGATCAGGTCGTCGTCGTGGAAGGTGACGCCGTAGGCGCCGAGCTCGGCCAGTCGCTGCACGCTCTCGACCGGGTCGAGGGCGGGGCGGGTCGCGTCGCCGAAGGGGTCGCGCCCCTGCCAGCCGACGGTCCACAGGCCGAAGGTGAACTTGTGCGCGGGGGTGGGGACGAGCGGGTCGCTGGACATGGAGCGGCTCCGGATCGGTGCGGAGGGGTATTTGTCAGGGCTCTCAACAAATTAGTATGCCGGAACGCAAGAAGGAACCCCAACGGAGGAACGCATGGCTGAGCAGCGTGTCGTGATCGGCGTCGACAGCTCGACGCAGTCCACCAAGGCCCTCGCCGTCGACATCGACACCGGCGCCGTTCTGGGCCAGGGCCGCGCCCCGCACACCGTCAGCGCGGGTGGCGGCCGAGAGAGCGACCCCGAGCAGTGGTGGGAGGCGCTCGGGGAGGCCGCGGCGCAAACCGGCTGGGCGGGCCGCGCGGCCGCCGTCTCGATCGCCGGACAGCAGCACGGCCTGGTCACCCTCGACGCGGCCGGAGCGCCGGTCCGCCCGGCGCTGCTCTGGAACGACGTCCGGTCCGCGCCCCAGGCCACCGGGTTGAAGACCGCGATCGGCGCCGCGGAGCTCGCCCGCCGCACCGGGAGCGTCCCGACCGCCGCCTTCACCGCCGCCAAGTGGGCCTGGCTGCGCGCCAACGAGCCCGCCGCCGCCGACCGGGTCGCCTCCGTCCGTCTGCCGCACGACTTCCTGACCGAGCGGCTGACCGGGGAGGCGGTCACCGACCGCGGCGACGCGTCGGGAACCGGCTGGTGGGGGCCGGACGGCTACGACCAGGACGTCCTCGCCCGCATCGGCCTCGACCCGGCGCTGCTGCCGCAGGTCCTCCCACCGGGCACGCGGGCCGGCGTCGTCCGCCCCGGAACGCCGCTGCGCGAGGGCGCGCCGGTGGCCACCGGCACCGGCGACAACATGGCCGCGGCCCTCGGGCTCGGCCTGCGGCCCGGACAGCCGGTGCTCAGCCTCGGCACCTCCGGAACCGTCTACGCCGTCGGCCGGACCAGGTCCGCCGACCCGAGCGGCACCGTCGCGGGCTTCGCCGACGCCCTCGGCGGCTGGCTGCCGCTCGCCTGCACGCTCAACTGCACCCTCGCCGTCGACCGCTTCGCCGTCCTGCTCGGGCGCGGCCGCGACGAGGTCGAGGAGGGCGGCACCGCGGTCGTCCTGCCCTACCTGGACGGCGAGCGCACACCGGACCTCCCGGGCGCGTCCGGTCTGGTCCACGGGCTGCGCCACGACACCACCCCGGGGCAGCTGCTCCAGGCCGCCTACGACGGCGCCACCCACGCTCTGCTCGCCGCCCTGGACGGCGTGCTGCGCGCGGGCGGCGCGGACCCGGCGGATGACGAACCGCTGCTGCTGATCGGCGGCGGCGCCCGCGGGCAGGCCTGGCAGCGGACCGTCCTGCGGCTCTCCGGCCGGGCGGTCCAGGTACCCGAGGCGCGGGAGCTGGTCGCCCTGGGCGCCGCCGCCCAGGCCGCCGCGCTGCTCACCGGCGAGGCCGCCGACGCCGTGGCGCGCCGCTGGCGGACGGCCGAGGGCCGGGTGCTGGAGCCCGTGCGGAAGGACGACGACGCGCTGACGCGGATCGGCGATACCCTGCGTCGGGCCGGGGCCTTGCAGGGCGTCCCGGCCGGGGACCGGTAGGAAGGGCGGCACGTGACACTGGTCGACAGGACGAGCAGGGGTGCTACGGGCGGGCCGGCGTCGCAGCAGGACATGCGCCGGCAGAACCTCGCGGTGGTCCTCGGCGCGGTCCGCGCGCACAGCCCGCTCTCCCGCG
Source organism: Kitasatospora sp. NPDC050463 (assembly GCF_040655255.1). Classification (NCBI taxonomy): domain Bacteria; kingdom Bacillati; phylum Actinomycetota; class Actinomycetes; order Kitasatosporales; family Streptomycetaceae; genus Kitasatospora; species Kitasatospora sp. NPDC050463. The sequence continues at coordinate 9,741 of NZ_JBFAJO010000103.1, read as the reverse complement.
CGGACGTCGCCGGACGCGTCGGGCTGACCAGGGCGGCCGTCTCCTCCCTGGTCGACGAGCTGATCGGCCGCGGCGCGCTGACCGAGGCGGCGGCCACGGCCAGCGGACGGGTCGGGCGCCCCGGACGGGCGCTGGCCGTCAGCGACCGGGGCCCCGCCGGCCTCGGCCTGGAGATCGGAGTCACCCACCTCGGCGCATGCGTCGTGGACCTGCGCGGCGAGCCAAGGGTGTGGCGCCGGGTGGAACGGGCGAACGCCGGCCGGCCCGCCGGGCAGGTACTGGCGGAGGCCGCCGCGCTGGCCGCCGAGGCGCAGGCGGAGGCCGCCACCCTCGGGCTGCGCGTCGAGGGCCGGGTCCTGGCCGTGCCCGGGGTGGTGCCCAACCAGCCGGGCGGACTGGTCGGGCGCGCGCCCAACCTGGGCTGGCGCACCGTCCGCATCGCGGACCACTGGCCCGATCCGGACACCGTGCCCGAGCCGGAGAACGAGGCCAACCTCGGGGCGCTGGCCGAGTACTGGAGCGCCGAGCAGGCCGTGGAGACCTTCGTGCACGTCTCCGCCGAGACCGGGATCGGCGCCGCCCTGGTCATCGACGGGCGGTTGTTCCGGGGGGCCCGCGGCTTCGCCGGAGAACTCGGCCACATACCCGTCCATCCGGACGGCCCCGACTGCGCCTGCGGCGCCCGCGGCTGCCTGGAGCAGTACGCGGGCGAGGCGGCCGTGCTGCGCGAGGCCGGTCTCGCGCAGCACGACCCGGCCCGGGTCGGCGACGCGGTCGCGTTGCTGGCCGAGCGGGCGGGCGCCGGGCATGCGCCGACCCTGCGCGCCCTCGAACGTGCGGGGCGCGCCCTGGGGCTGGCCCTCACCTCCGCCGTGGAGCTCATCGACCCGGACGGTCTCGTCCTGGGCGGCGCCTACGCCGAACTCGCCGACTGGCTGCTGCCGTCCGTACGCGCCGAACTGGCGGCCCGGGTGACCGTACGGTCCTGGCCCCCGGAGGCCCTGTGCCCGTCCGCCCTGGGGCGTCGCGGACCGCTGCTGGGCGCGGCGCTGACGACGGTCCGCCGGATCATGGCCGATCCCACGCTGCTGCCCGCGGGCTGACCCGGAGCCCGTTCCGCGCGGTCGGTCGTGCTCGACCACGATCACGCCGTGCCCGGCGGCCGCCGGACCCGTGCCGCAAACGACCGGCGGTCACGTCGGCAGCTACGTCGAGCCGACGATCGTCTGCGCGCACCAGATCGTCTTGCCGTGGGTGTCGTGCCGGGTGCCCCAGCCCTGGGTGAGCTGGGCGACGAGCATCAGGCCCCGGCCGCCCTCGTCGTAGATGCGGGCCCGGCGCAGGTGCGGGCTGGTGTCGCTGGCGTCGGAGATCTCGCAGATCAGCGCGGTGTCGCGGATCAGCCGCAGCCTGATCGGCGGCTCGCCGTACTTGATGGCGTTGGTGACCAGCTCGCTGACGACCAGCTCGGTGACGAACGCCTCCGCTTCCAGGCCCCAGGCGGCCAGCTGCCCGACGGCACACTGCCGGGCGTACGGCACCTGCGAGACGTCGGGCTCGATGGCCCAGTCGGCGACGTGCTCGGGATCCAGCGCGCGGGTACGGGCGAGCAGCAGGGCGGCGTCGTCGGTGCGGTGGTCGGGGAGCAGGGCCTCCATCGCCGCGTCGCAGAGGGCCTCCAACGACGTGGCCGGCTTGCTCAGGGCCCGGAGCAGTTCGGCGATCCCCTGCTCGGCGTCGCGCTCGCGGCTCTCCACCAGGCCGTCCGTGTAGAGGGCGAGCAGGCTGCCTCGGGGAGTTCGAACTCGGTCGCCTCGAACGGCAGACCGCCGATGCCGAGCGGCGGTCCGGGCTGTACGGACACCGGGGTCCTGGTGCCGTCCGGCGTGATGACCAGCGGCAGCGGATGGCCCGCGCTCGCCAGTGCGCAGCGGCGGGCGACCGGGTCGTAGACGGCGTACAGGCAGGTGGCCCCGGCTTCGGCGGTCGCCTCGAAGTGGTCGGCGTGCCGGGTTTCGCTGGGGAGGTGGAGGACCAGGTCGTCCAGATGGGTGAGCAGTTCGTCCGGCGGCAGGTCCACGTCGGCCAGGGTGCGGACCGCGGTGCGCAGCCGGCCCATGCTGGCCGAGGCGTGCAGGCTGTGGCCGACGACGTCGCCGACGACCAGCGCGACGCGCGCGCCGGACAGCGGGATGACGTCGAACCAGTCGCCGCCCACCCCCGCACCGGCCCCGGCGGGCAGGTAGCCGTGGGCCACCTCGATCGCGTCCTGGCGCGGCAGCCGCTGCGGCAGCAGGCTGCGCTGCAGGGTCAGCGCGGTCAGGTGCTCGTGCGAGTAGCGGCGGGCGTTGTCGATGGCCACGGCGGCCTTGGCGGCCAGTTGCTCGGCGAGGATCAGGTCGTCGGCGGTGAAGGCCTCGGGCCGGTCGCGACGGGCGAACGCCACGACGCCGAGCACGGCGCCGCGCGCCAGCAACGGCACGGTGATCCGGCCGGTCAGCCCCTGGGCGGCGATGGAGTGGTCGATCAGCGGGGTGCCCGGAGGCCAGAGGGCGGGGTCGGCGGCGAGCCCCGGGCCGAAGGCCCATTCGCCGCCCTGGCTGGGTTCGGCGGCGAGCTGCACCTGGGACCTGCCGGCGGCCATGCAGCGGGCGGCGATGGCACCGGGGGCGTAGCCGACCGGCGTCACCGGTCCGGGAGAGCGGTCCGGGTCGTCCTTCGCGCTGTGGTGGGCGGCGCGGCTGAGCGTGATGGTGCCGCCGGCGGTGCGCGCGGCGGCGGAGGGCGGCTCCTCGCCGCGCAGCACCTCGCTGAAGAGGTCGACGGTGACGAGGTCGGCGAAGCCCGGCACCGGGGTCTTGGCGAGTTCCCGGGCGGTGCCGATCACGTCGAGGGTCTGGCCGATGCCGGTGCTGGCCTCGTTGAGGATGAGCAGGCGCTGCCGGGCCCAGTACTCGGCGCTCATGTCGAAGCCCCAGTTGGCGACCGCGCGGACCTTTCCCCCGGCGTCCCGGACGGGCCACATGCTGGTGGCCCAGGCGTTGGCGTAGTCGCTGCCGAGCGGGCGGAAGATCGTGATGAGACGGGCGGGCGTGCCGGTCCTGGCCACCTCGGAGAGCTGGTTGGTGTAGGCCAGGTCGTCCAGTTCCGGGAACAACTCGCGGTACTTCTCACCGAGCACCTGCTCCTCCGAGTGCGCAATCACCCGGGAGGCGGCGGTGTTCATCCACAGGAACCGCAGCTCGGGGTCGTAGATCCCCAGCGCGAAGGGGCACTGCTCGAACGCCCGGTCGGCGATCACCGGGCGCCGGTCCCAGCGCTGGACGGTCAGCGCCCGGCCCAGCACCCGGCCGCCGGCGCCGCCCAGCGGGTGGGCCGTCACCACGGCGTCCACCGTGGCACCGTTCCGGTGGCGCAGGGCGACGAGAGCCGTGGGACCGGGACCGGCGCCGTCGCTCCCGGGGAACCCGGGCGGGGCGTCGACCAACAGGTCGGTGACCGGGCGACCGACGGTCTGCTCCGCCGTCCAGCCCAGCAACAGCAGCCCGCCCTCGCTCCAGCCGCTCACCACGCCGTCCGGGTCGACCACGACCACGGCGGTCGGTGCGTCCTGCTCGCCGGCCTCGTCCACGCGCCACGCCTCCGTCCGGGCAGCCGCGCACGCCGGAACGGGATTCCGGCGCCCGCTCTCCAGCCTAGGTCCGTCACCCGCCGCACGCGCTCCCGGCAGCGAGGGCACCGGACGTCACGGCACGATGACCAGCTTCCCGCGGGTGTGGCCGGTGCGGCTGGCGTCGAAGGCCTCGCCCGTCCGCTCCAGCGGGAAGGTCCGAGCGACCTCCACGGTCAGCGCGCCCCGGTCCACCGCCGCCGCCAGTTCGGCGAGCTTGGCGCCGTCCGGGCGGACCCAGATCCAGTGGCCGCCGTGCTGCGCCACGGCCGGGTCGGTGATGGAGACGTGCCGTCCGCTGTCGGCGAGCACGGCCAGTGTCGTCTCCAGCTGTCCGCCGACGAAGTCCGCGACGGCCGACACGCCGCCGGGCGCCAGCGCCCGAACCCGCTCGGTCAGGCCGTCCCCGTAGCTCACCGGCTCGGCGCCCAGCCCGCGGACGAACTCGTGGTTGCGCTCCGAGGCGGTGCCGATCACCCGGGCCCCGCGGTCGCGGCCGAGCTGCACCGCGAGACTGCCCACGCCACCGGCCGCGCCGTGCACCAGGAGCACGTCGGCGGGGCCGACCGCGAGCCGGTCCAGGCAGCGCAGCGCGGTCAGCCCGACCAGCGGCAGCCCGGCCGCCTGCGCCCAGTCGAGCGCGGCGGGTTTGCGCGCCACGGCGGGCGCGGCGATCGCGACGTACTCGGCGAAGGTGCCGCCCTGCACCACGTCCTTGCGGGCGTAGGCCATCACCTCGTCCCCGGGGGAGAACTCGGGCGTGTCGGGGCCGGTCCGGGTGACCACACCGGCCACGTCCCAGCCGGGGATCACGGGGAAGACCGCGTCCATCATGCCGTCCAGACCACCCGCCATGACCTTCCAGTCGACCGGGTTGACGGAGGCCGCGCGGACCTGGATCAGCACCTGGCCGGGGCCCACCTTGGGGTCGGGCACCTCGTGGTGGCGCAACCGGGAGTTGTCCGGGGCGTACGAGTCGTAGGTCACCGCGCGCATGAAAGGACCTCCAGGGGCCGATGCCGTCGCCGCGCGCACCGCCGCCGGGTGGGCGGGCGCCTCGGCCACGCTATGCCGGGGACGGGCGCCCGGCACCCGCGCCGACCCGTCGGAGCGAGCGTCCTCCGTGGCCCGGACCTCGTGGTCGACGACGCGCCGGGGCCGGGGCGGGGGCCGGCCGTCGGAGCGCGAAGCGACCCGCCGCACCGGCGACTCCGGTGCGGCGGGTCGCCCGGACGGCTCAGCTCCGCCGCGGGGGAGTCAGGACGGCCGCAGCGCAGTCAGGACGAACGCGAAGTCCGACGGCGCGAGTTCGAGCCGGTACCGAGGCAGGACGCCCGGTCCCACGGCGGCGGTGCCGAGGCCCTGGACGGCGTGGTCGGTGTGGAGGTGGATCACCGGGCCCGGGACGAGATCGCTCTGGTGCCGTGCGGCGTCGAGCTGTCGGTCGGTCCAGCGGCGCGCGGCGAAGTGGAACGGCTCCTCGCCCACGACGCGCAGTCCGTTCCCGGCTCCGTCGGTGAAGGCGGTCCAGCGGGTGTCCGCACGGTTGCCGTTCTCCTGGGGGCGCACGTAGGGGGTCTGCAGCTCGTCCACGGTCGCGCGGAACCGTCCGACGCGAACCGCCTGGCGCGAGTCGGGGTAGGCCTCCCCGGGGCCCGTGCCGAACCACTCCACCCGGGACAGGTCGGTGGGGATCTCCCAGTCGAGTCCGATGCGGGCCAGTGAGCGGGAGCCGTTCCGGCGGACCTGCTCCCGGTACTCCTCGGGCGGCAGTGCCGGGTCCACCATGGTGTCGCGGAAGTCGTCGCCCCGCTCCGGCCAGTGGCCGACGGGTTCGGCGTGCACCCGCAGGCGCAGGCTGTCACCGTCGCTGTCCCAGCGGTAGGTGGTGAGGTAGCCGGAGCCGCCTGCGGCGGCGGCGCTGCGGACGACGACGGTCAGGTCGTGGGCGCCGGGGGCGACGGAGACGGTGCGGCAGCGCAGTCGGTCCAGTCCGCGGTCCTTCCAGTAGGCGGCGTCGCGCTGGTGCCAGCCGAGGTCGTTGTCGGTGGGCGCCCGCCACAGGTTCAGTCGGGGACCGTGGAGGGGGAGTCCGCCGAGGTCGAGCAGAGCTCCGGTGGTCCGGTCGAAGCGGCCGGGCCCGAGCAGGATGTGCGCGCCCTCGCTGCGGGCCGGGGCGGGACGGCCGGTCGGCCGGCGGCGTTCCGGCGCGGAGAGCCGGAGCTGTCCCCAGCCGACCACGTGACCTTCGGCGGCCCAGTCGGCGGCCTTGGCCAGCTCCGCCTGGACGGTGAGCCAGAGCTCGCCCGCGCCGTCGTCCCCGGTTGGGAGGTCCAGCCGGGGCAGCGGCAGCCGGCCGTGTTCCCCGGCCGCCAGCTCCGGTGTGGGCAGCACGCCGTGGGCCAGCTCGACCCCTTCGCGGGCCAGCGACCAGGTGAACCGCAGATGGGACAGGTCCAGCACCTCGTAGCGGTTCTCCACCGCGAGGGTGCCCGGCTCCGGGCCGGGGCCGATCCGGACGGGGGCGATCACCTTCGCGTACTCCAGGAGACCGGGGGAGGGGGTGCGGTCGGGGAGGACCAGGCCGTCGCAGCTGAAGTTGCCGTCGTGCAGGTCCTCGCCGAAGTCGCCGCCGTAGCCGAAGAACTCGCGCCCCCGGGCGTCGCGGGTGCGCAGTGCCTGGTCCATCCACTCCCAGACGTAGCCGCCCTGGACCCGGGGGTGCTCGTCGCACAGCCGCAGGTACTCGGCGAGCCCTCCGGGCCCGTTGCCCATGGCGTGGGCGAACTCGGTGAGCAGGAAGGGCTTGCGGTTGCGCGGGTCGTCCGCCGGGTCGCCGGAGCCGGCGCGGGCCGGGTAGGAGACCTCGCCCGGCAGCAGCTCTCCCCGGCCGATCCGGGCGACGGCGGCGGGCGGCCGGTACATCTCGGCGTGGACGTCGGTGTACTCGCCGAGCCGGTCGCCCTCGTAGTGGACCGGGCGGGACGGGTCGCGCCGCCGGACCCACTCGGACAGGGCCCGGAGGTTGCGGCCGTCCCCGGCCTCGTTGCCGAGCGACCACAGGATGACGCTCGCGTGGTTCTTGTCCCGTTCCACGGTCCGCTCGATGCGGTCCAGGTAGGCGTCGTGCCAGCGGGGGTCGTCGGAGGGGTTGCGCTGCCAGCGCTCCGGGTCGACGGACTCGAAGCCGTGGGTCTCCAGGTCGCACTCGACCATGACCCAGAGGCCGAGTTCGTCGCACAGGTCGAGGAACGCGGGGTGCGGCGGGTAGTGCGCGGTGCGCACCGCGTTGATGTTGTGCCGCTTCATCAACTCCACGTCGCGGCGCATGGTGTCGAGGGAGAGCGTACGGCCGTGATCGGGGTCGAACTCGTGCCGGTTCACGCCGCGCAGGACCACCCGGCGGCCGTTGACCCGCAGCACCCCGGCCTCGTCGACGGCCACGCTGCGGAACCCGATCCGGATCCGGACCCGCTCGCTGCCGGTGGACAGGTGCGCCTCGTAGAGCTGCGGATCCTCCGCACTCCAGGGCCGTACCGCCGCGAAGGCGAACTCGCCCTCGGCGGGCCGGTCGTGGATGCCGAGGGCCGGGATGTCGATCCGCACCGGCGCGTCGGCGTCGGCCTCCACCCGGAGCCGGCCCGCACCGGTGGCCGCGTCGTAGCCCGCGTGCACGAAGACGTCCCGGATGCCGCCCGCGGGGCGGGCCAGCAGGGACACGTCGCGGAAGATGCCCGACAGGCGCCAGGTGTCCTGGTCCTCCAGGTACGTGCCCGCGGAGAACTGGTGGACCCGGACCGCCAGCACGTTGCGCCCGGGCCGCAGCAGCCCGGTCACGTCGAACTCGCTCGGCAGCCGGCTGCCGTAGGTGACGCCCAGCTCGCGGCCGTTGAGCCAGAGCCGGGCGCAGGAGTCCACGCCCTCGAAGCGCAGCACGGCCGGCGTGCCCGCCCAGTCGGCGGTCAGGTCGAAGATCCGGCGGTAGTCCCCGGTCTCGTTCTCGTCCGGGACGAAGGGCGGGTCGACCGGTATCGGGTAGGCGATGTTGACGTAGACGGGCCGGCCGTAGCCCTGCAACTGCCAGTGCGAGGGGACGCGAAGGGCGGCCCAGGAGCCGTCGTCGAAGTCCGGGGCTTCGAATCCGTCCGGTTCCGGGCGCAGTACGGGCGAGAAACGGAACGCCCAGTCCCCGTTGAGGTCGATCCTGGGCGCGTCGGAGTCCAGGGCCGCGCGCGGCACGGCCCTGCCGCGGCCGGGTGCGTAGTCCTCGAAATAGCGTGCAGACATGCGGAATCCTCCGGCGGTCGTGGGTGATGCGCGCGACCGTACTATCGAAGGTCTCTTGCGGGAAGCACCGCTCTCGCACGGGGTGTGCGGCGCGGATTCCGCGCGGGGAGGCCCGCTCCGGTGCTCGATGGCGAGGACCGCGCCGGGCCTCCGCGGGCAGCGATGAGCGTTGCCGTCGACAGGGGAACCCCAGCCGGCGTGCGGCTGGGGTTCCCCGGTGTGGTGCGTACCGGTCGGTGGGGGGACCGGGTCAGTGCTGCAGGGTGAGGACGCCCGGCCGGTACGGCAGTTGGTCGTAGGGGCCGCTCGCGGTGGGGGACTTGCCCTGGTAGAGGAACTGCAGGTTGCAGGGGTCGATGGTCATGGTCTGGTCGGGGTTGTTGCGGACGAGGTCGCCGTGGCTGATGTCGTTGGTCCAGGTGGCGCCGCTGTTGGCCTTGCCGGCGAAGGGGTTGGACTCGGTGGTGGCCTGCGGGGTCCACGTACCGTTCAGGCTGGTGGCGGTGAACGAGCGGAAGTAGCGCTGCTCGTTCGCTCCCCGGGCCTCGACGATCATGAGGTACTGGTTCTGGCCCTGGACCTTGTAGACCTGCGGGGCCTCGAAGAGGTTCTTCACGGTGTCGCTCATGACCGTGGTGTAGGAGGAGCCGAAGTTGCCGGGGAAGTTCCCGATCGGCATGCTCGCCCGGTAGATGCTGCCGTTGTCACCGGCGAAGAACAGGTACATGTTCTGGTCGTCGGCGATCAGGGTCTGGTCGATCGGTGCGGCGCCGGGGATGCCGCCGGTGAACAGCGGCTGCGGCGCGGACCAGCCGTTGGGGTTGGTGGGGTCGCTGGAGGTGCGGTAGATGAAGGGCCAGGCACCCCACTGGTAGGCCAGCACCCAGATGTTCTTGGGCGCGAAGTAGAACAGGGTGGGCGCCACCGCGGCCTGGTTCATCCCGATCTGAGGGGCCGACGCCATGTCCGACCAGTTGGTGAAGGGCGCGAACGCCATCGAGCCGTACGAGGACCCCGACACGTCCGACCCGTAGACCAGGTGCTTGCCGTTGTACGTCGTGGTGGTGAAGTCCTTCAGCGCACCCCAACCGTTCGCCGGCTGCGCCAGCGCACCCGTCGACGACCAGCGGTACGTCGAGGGAAGGGCGCACGTGCCGGCCGGCGGCGCGGGCGTCGTCGGGGCCGGCGTCCCGGTCAGGCCGGTCCACTTCTGGTTGCCGGCGGTCCAGCAGGAGTACAGCTGGATCTTGGTGCCGTTGGTGCCGGCCGCGCCGACGGCGTCGAGGCACCGCCCGGACTGGACACCGGCGATCGTGCCGTCGGCGTTGATGGTCCACTGCTGGTCGGCGCCGCCGTTGCAGTCACCGATGACCACCGCTGTTCCGTTGGCGGTGCCCTTGGCCTTGGCTTCCAGACACTTCTTGCCGTAGACCGTCAGCTGCTTGCCGGCGGTGTAGGTCCAGCGCTGATTGGCCTGTCCGTTGCAGTCCCACAGCTGCGCCTGGGTGCCGTTGGCGGTGGTGAAGCCGTTGATGTCGATACAGCGACCGGAGCCGACGCCCTTGATCTCCGCGGTACTGCTCCCGCTCCCGCCCGTGGTGCCGGAGGAGGACTTGAGGGCGTTCATGACGGCGGTGTAGGCGGCCTTGGGCTTGCCGTTGCTGTCGAACAGCAGCGGGCTCTCGTCCTTGCGCCAGGAGTCGCTGTCGCGGATGCCCCAGACCGTGATGCCGGTGCAGCGAGCGATGGCGAGGCAGGCCTTGACGGCGTCGGCGTACGCGGTG
>NZ_JBFAJO010000102.1:12295-22948 GCF_040655255.1 Kitasatospora sp. NPDC050463 | reverse complement strand
TGGCCGCCCGAACGGCGCCGGACCGGTACGCTGGACCGGTTGTCCGATTGCCGCCCGACCGCGGGCCGGGGCCGCAAAACAGCCTCTGACCTGCGGCGAGCCCACCTCGCGGCGCCGGCCCGGGCTGGGGCGGAGAGGTCTGCGGCTACCTGGGCGTGAACGCCCCGTGGCCATGGTCGGGCGCATCGCAGGACGGAGCGATCTTCCGCGTCTTCACGTCGAGGACCGTCGAGGACCTCGGTCCGGTGTTCCGGGACATGCGTCGCGAGGACCCGGCACTCTGCCCGTACCCGCTCCTGCCGGCCTCGGGGGGCTGCTCAACCGGGGCGGCACCGTGCGAGGCGACCAGTTCTTCTGGCTCACCAGTGACCCGGACCCCATGGAGCGGCCGGTGGTGGTGTGGCTCCGAGGGAAGACCTGAGGGACGCGTGGCGGCGGTACGACATGCGCTTCGTCGCCTTACTCGTCCATGCCTTGTCTGGCGAGGACCAGGACATGCATGACCTGCTCGACCGGCCGGACGAGCCGATCTGGAAGGGCCGGCCAAACGAGTCGTGGGGAGTAGTCGCCTCACGGAAGAAAGCTGGACCGGAGCCGCAACTCATCAACGAAGCCAGGAGCTGTCTGGGTGGAGGTGCGGTGGTCCGCTCCGGCTCCGCCTACCGTCCGGGCCCCGGTCGCCCGGCCGTGCTTCCGGCCTGCGGCCCGCTGCGAGAGCCTCCGTCCGGGTCGGGCCTTGTTCCGGCTCCTGAAGATTCGCATCCTGGCCCGTGCCGAGACCGAATCGACTACCGCCGAGAGGAGGAGTCCGCCCAGGGTGCCATGTCGACATCTCGGTCGACGGCGTCTTCTTCGTACCAGCCTCGCCCGTCGAGCCAGGTCTCGAGCCACTCGGCGAGGCTTCCCGCGTCCACGAACCACGCCCTGGACAGATCCTGGCCGCTGATCGCGTTCGGTTCAAAGAGCAGCACCGTTCCGTCATCGCTGTGGCAGTCCACGCAGGCGAACATCGCGCAGCCCCAGTCCAATATCGGCACGACCCCTTCGGGCCACGACCACCAGGTGATTGATCCCTTCGGAGGGATCCTGTCCAGGTACCCCTGAACGACCGAGGTCTCCCAGTTCGCGTCCGGTCCGCCGAAGAGTGGCAGCACGGAGTCCGAGGGACCGAAGCCGCCATTGCCCACCCTCCGGAAGAGCTCGGCGAGCAGCGGGTGCAGCCGAAAGCCCAGCCTCCGCTCGGCCTCGGCCAGCTCTGCCGCAGTAACCGGAGACTTGAGAAGGTCACTCGCCGCTGAAGCGGCTCCAACGCGGTTGATCAGATCCTTGATGTCGTTCACGGCCGCATCTTCTCTGATGCGTCTGACAGATCAAGGACCGAAGCCTGAGGGCCGCCGGCCCTGCACCACGGCCCCGTTCGGCCGCTCGCCGCCCGCGCCCTCCAGGGCATGCTCGACCTCGCCGACTCCTACGCCGTCCTGGACGCCGCCTGGCGCTTGGCCGACGGCCCCTGGAGCGCGCGCTCGCCTACACGGTCCGCCACCGTCTGCTCCACGAGCCGCCTGGCCTCGGCGTTCTCCCTCAACGGCCCCAAGCCGCTGTCCGGCGGCGAGGGCGCTTCGTCCTCACGGATGACGACGACACGTACCACCGGGTCATCACGCTTGCGCACTACAACAAGCGGGCCAAGTCCGAGATCCCGGAAGGCCATCCGCTCGCGCGGTACGCGGTCACCGGGGCCGGCCTCAAGCTCCGCATCCACCCCCTCGCCGCCGCCATCGCCCACGACCAGCTTGCCCGCCTCGACGGCTACCTCGCAGGGCGGGCCGAGATTGCCCGCTACCTCACCGGCCAGCCGGCCCGGACACCCGGCCTGGATGTCACCACCATGCCCGAAGGGGTGGTCCCGTCCTGGTACGGGTTGACGCTCACCTACCGGCCGGCCGAGCTCGGCGGGCTGCCGATCGATCGGTTCCACCAGGCGCTGATCGCCGAGGGCGCCACCGAGTTCGACCTGCCTGGTTCCACCTGCCCGCTCAACCAGTTGCCGCTGTACCAGCAGCCCGGACCGCTGTTTCCGAGGCACCCGCACTCCCACCGCCGGTACACGAGCGGGGACTTCCCGGTTGCGGAGCAGGCTCACGCGCACACGATCAAGCTCCCGGTCCGGCATCGTGAACAGGATCTCGAACTGGCCGAGCAGTACGTCCGCGCGGCCATCAAGATCAGCGACCATCACAAGGAGCTGCTGTGACCGTCACCTCCCCCGACTTCGTGGCCCGCCTGGCGGCCGACGCCGAAGCCGCCGGCATCACCGGCTTCGTCGCCGCCGCCGTGATCAACCACGACGGCCGGGTCCTGCTCGTGCGGCGCAACCCCGACGACTACCTGGGCGGGATGTGGGAGATCCCCTCCGGAACGGTCGAGACCGGGGAGACGATCCTGGGCGCAATGTACCGGGAGACCGCCGAGGAGACCGGCCTGGCCGTCGACCTGGTCACCGACTACATCGGGCACTTCGACTACCAGAACAGCCGCGGCGGTACGACCCGCCAGTTCAACTTCGCGGTCACCGTGGAGAAGACCGAACCGGTCGTCCTCACCGAAACACGACGCCCACCAATGGGCACTCCCCGGCGAGCTACCCGAGGTCAGCGACGCGGTCCGCAAGCTGATCACCCGTTGAGGTGGTGAGAGTGTGGTGGGGCCCTCGAATTCCCCGAGGGCCCCACCACACTATGGTCGAGATGACCTGATGCGGCTCAAGGTGGGCGTGCGCAGGGCGGCCTGACGGCATGCCTGCCCGCAGTACAGGCCGGTGCGGCCCTGGGCCGGCAGGCGCTGCTCGCACCGGGGCCCGGCGCACAGGGTGGTCGTCTGTCCATGATGTTCCGTCACCACCAAACGGTGACGGAACCCGGAGGTCACTACAAGCCGCCCCCGTTGTTTGGGGGTGGGGGGTTGTTGGTGCCCGGGTCTGGCCTTGGCGCCGGCCCACCCGGCCCGGCCTACCGGGAAGTAGGCTCGTGATCAGAAGTACTTCCAGGTACGGAAGTGCACCCCTCATGACACACCATCCTCGGAGGTGGCCCATGGCCGAGCAGGTACGCTCGCGCATCTCGGCGTACGCGATCGCGACGATGGAGGACCAACTGCTGCTTACCCGCCTCTCGGAGGCGTCACCGGTCTTCCTGCCCGGCCTGTGGCACCTCCCCGGCGGGGGAATCGACCCCGGCGAGCAGCCGCAGGAGACCCTCGCCCGGGAGCTCTACGAGGAGACCGGCCTCGAACTCGCCGACTCCCGCCTCGTCGACGCCCGCAGCTACAGCGCCCACCGACTCGGCCTTGACTGGCACCTCGTCGGCCTCTTCTATCAGGTCGACCTCAAGCCCGGCACCCTCAAGGTCACCGAGACCGACGGATCCACCGCCGAGGCCTGCTGGCTGCCCCTGTCCGACCTCACCGACCCGGTTCTCTCCCCTGCCGCCGTCGACGCCCTCCGCATGATCGGCCGCTGACACACGTTAGTGGGGGCGTGGGCGTCTGATGGTGTGTCAGGATGCGCTTGGCCCCGGGTGTCGGCCTTGTTCAGGCCGCCGTCTGACCCGGCACGCGTGAAAGGCCCCGCCGCCCCGGGCGAGCAGGGCAGTGGCGGGGCCTTCGCGCGGTGCGCCCGGCCTTACGGGGCGATCTCGAACGCGGGCGGCTGGAGGCCGGCCAGGCAGCCGGTGTCCGGCGCGGTCGGGGTGTCGAAGAACGAGCGGGTGATGGACTGCGCGCACGGGGAGTCGGCGAAGACCACGTGGGCGACGTAGGGGACGGTCACCTCGGTGGAGCGGCTCAGCGTGCGGGCGGCGTACGGGCCGCTGCTCGGCGCGGTCTGGGAGTCGAAGCTACCCGAGACGATGAGGGCGGGGATGTCACTGACCGTCACGTCCCGTACCGAGGACGGTGCGGCGGGCACGTTCCAGACCCGGCAGTCCTGGTGCAGCCAGGGCAGCAGCGGTGCGTTGGCCAGCACCGACTCGGGGAAGGACGGGAACGCGAGCCGCCCGCCCTCGATCACGTCGGCCTCGCTCTCGAACGGTGTCCACTCGCTGCAGAAGACGCCGTTGGCGATCCCGTACGACGTCCTCCCGATGGCCTGCGGGCTGAGCTTGCCGCCCGCCCACTGCTCGGCGATGCGCTGCGGGTTGCCGTGGGCCAGTTCGTCGATGGAGCGGGGCACGCCGGCCGCCAGGTGGCTGGCGAATGTCAGCCAGTTCACCAGGACCCCGCCGTCCAGGGTGACCGCCACCGGGTCCGGGTGGCCCGGGACGGTGACGGTGGTGGTGACCGGGTTGGCCTCCAGCTCGCCGACGAGGCGCTCGAAGGTGGCCTTCAGGTCCGGGTAGCGGTCGTTGCAGGCGCTCTGGTCCGCGCAGGCCCTGAACATGCCGTCGAAGCCCTCGCGGGCGGCTTTCCAGGTCATGGCCCCGCCGGGGAGGGACGGCGGCAGGACACCGTCGATGCCGACCGAGCGCAGGCCCTCGGGGTGCAGGCGCATGTAGAGCAGGGCCAGGTCGGTGCCGTAGGAGATGCCGAACACGTTCCACTGCTCGATGCAGAGTGCTTCGCGCAGGTCGGCGTAGTCGGCGGCGCTCTCGGTGCCGTTGTACGTGCTGAGGTCGGCCCCGCGGCCCGTCAGCTCGTCGTGGCAGGTGCGGGTCTCCTCGACGTGCAGGCTCCCGGTGGACGGCGCGCCGTAGACCAGGTCGAGGGTGCGGGCGTTGAACTCGTCGATGTTGGGGCAGGTGAGCTGCGGGTCGGCCGAGTACGCCCCGCGCTGGGACATGAAGATCACGTCGCGGTCGCGGTTGAGGCCGCCGTTCAGGGCCATCTGGATCTCGGAGTTCGCGTCGTCGCCGGGACCGCCGGCCAGCCACACGATCGGGTCGGGCGCGGGCCGGTCGTTGTCCGCGGGCACGACCTCCACGGCGAGGGTGATCCGGCGCCCGTCGCGGCGGGAGCGGTCCTCGGGCACGGTCAGGGTGCCGCAGCAGGGGTTCTTCACGGGGGGAGCGGGGTCTGCGGTGCGTGGGCAGGGGCCCGGCTGGAAGCGGGCGTGTCCCGCGGTGCGGGCGAGCGTGCCCAGCGGCGCGCGGACGGCGGCCTCGGCCCGGGCGCGGGCGCCGGGCTGAGCGTGGGCGGATGGTGCGGCGGCGCCGGCCAGCAGTAGGACGGCGCCGGCCCCGGCCAGGGTCGCGCGCAGCCGCCCGGTGGTGCGGCGGCGGTGGGGCGGGGGAGTGGGCATCAGGCGGTTTCCGTTTCGGGGGTGATGGTGAAGGGAGCGGGCACCAGGTCCGCCACGCAGGTGGTGTCGGGCGCGGTGGGACGCGCGAGGAAGGACGCCAGGACGTCCTGGGCGCAGCACGACTGGGGGACCCCCCAGTGGCCGATGCCCGGGATCCGCACGACCGTCGAGCGTGACAGCGTCCGGGCCGCGTAGGCGCCCCAGCTCGCCCCGGTCTTGGAGTCGAAGGTGCCGGAGATCACGAGCGCGGGCACGTCGCTGACGGTGGTCACCCGCTGGAGCGCGGTGCGGTCCGGGACGTTCCAGATGCGGCACACGTCGTGCTGGAAGGGGAGTTGGGGGGCCTGGGCCAGGACCGCGTCCGGCCAGTCGGGGAAGTTGCGGCGTCCGGCCTCCAGCACCTCGGACGGCGCGTAGCCGGGCACCCATTCGGCACAGGCCACCGATTCCTTGAGTCCGGTGGAGAACGTGCCGACGGCGGGGGTGGCGGCTGCGGCGCGGGCGCGGGCGAAGCGCTCCGGGTTGCCGTGGGCGAGTTCGTCGAGGGCGGCGGGCAGGTCGGCGAACGGGACGGCCCGGGCGACCAGCAGGGCCGCCAGCGTGCCGCCGTCCAGGACGACCGTCACCGCTTCCCCGCCGCCGGGCGGCCGCACGCTCAGCGTCAGGGGGTGTTCCTCCAGCCGCCGGACCTGCTCGGCGACGGTCCGGTGGAGGGAGCGCGCCATCGGCCAGTTCGCCAGGTGAAAACAGCCGGGCCCGGCCGCCTCAGTGCTGCGCCCCTTGGTCCGCTGTCCGAGTCGTAGACCTCGATCAGGCCGTTGTCGGGCCTGGCCCCGGTGCGGAACTCGTACAGGATCAGCGTTGCGATTCCTCCTGGTCTCGCGGGTGTTGCGGCTGCGGGACGACGGTGAGGTAGAAGAGGGGCGTTGTCCAAGATCCGGTTCACCGTGAAGAGGTATTTGATCATGCTGCCGCCGTCGCCGTTGTCCTTGTCGTCGATCAGACGTGCCGAGTAGCGCCTGTCGCCCTTGGCCGCTCCCTCGTACGTGGACGAGAAGGGGTACTCGTCGCACTGGAGGCGGGAATTGCTGTAGTCGCCTCAGATGTCCTCGCACGTCCTGATGACGGCTGAGCGTTCGCGTCCTGATTCTCGGTCGATGGGGCGGTGCAGCGGTTGCTCGGCCCCGGGAAGGGTCTTGCCGGCGAACGACGGGAATGTCCGCTCCGGCTTGCCGGCGGGATCGACATCCACGGCGGCCGGCGCCCCGATAGAGTGCGCGGTCGAGTTGTCGATCTTCGAGGGGGACCGATGGCAGCGATTCGGCTGTCGACATCCATACGCCGAACAGCCGTTGCCGCGGCGGCGCTCGCCACCGTGCTCGGCACCGTCCTGGTGCCGGGGAGCGGCACGGCCGCCGCCGCGGGTGCTGTCACCGTGGCGACCTACAACATCTGCGGCCAGTCGCCGAAGTGCCGGACCCAGCTGTCGCCGGCGGACTGGAGCGACACCCTGATCCAGGCGGTGAAGGCCAACAGCCCGACCGTGGTCAACCTGCAGGAGGTCTGCGCCGGGCAGGCCGACCTGCTGCGCGACAAGCTGGAGGGCTACACCGTCCACTTCCTCAAGGCGGTCAGTCTGACGCCGGACCAGAAGGGCTGCCAGAAGTGGGGCGGTGACACCACCGCCTTCGGCGCCGCCGTGCTGGTGAACACCTTCTGGACCGGGAGTTTCCACGACCTGGTCCTGGAGCCGGCCGACCCGGCGGCGGAGAAGCGCCCGCTGATCTGCGCCGGCCTCGCCATGCCGTCCGGCGACGACTCCTACCAGGTGTGCAACGTCCACCTGGAGTCCGGTCTCGTCGGCCTGCGCAACGCCGGTCTGCCGACAGTGGTCGACCGGATGCGGCACTGGGGCGAGGGCGCGCGGACCATCCTGGCCGGCGACTTCAACGCAGACCCGACCGACCCGAACCTCGGCATCCTGTACGCCGCGCAGGACGGCAACGGCCCGATGACCGAGGCCGACGACCAGGACACCGCGTACTTCTCCCCGACCTGCCGCGGCCTGCGGACGTGCCGCTCCGGCGCGCCGACCACCGCCGACGGCCGGAAGTTCGACTACATCTTCGCCGACCCGGGGCTCAACCACGGCGACGGCCGGACGATCCAGGTCACCGGCCCGGACGGCCGGCCACTCTCCGACCACCTGATGTACCTGGCGACCGTGTCCGTGCGGACCGGCAACGCCGCGCCGGCCGCCCCGACCGTCTACAACACCGCGGCCACGATCGGCTCCGGCAACGACTGGGCGAACGCGGTGGACCGCACGGCCGGCGACTTCACCGGCGACGGCCGCACCGACCTGGTGCTGCGCTTCGCGAGCGGCACGGTGATGCTCTACCCGGGCAACGGCAACGGCACGTTCGGCGCGGGCCGGCAGCTCGCCACCGGCGTCACGGACGCGCTGAGCATCACGGCCGGCTACTTCAACGACGACGCCAACGCCGACCTGCTGGTCCGCTCCGACGAGGGCGCGGCGTCCATCATGGAGGGCGACGGAGCGGGCCACCTGGGAGCCCCGTTCGCGCTTGACGTGCCCGGCGGGCTCGCCAACGCCCAGGACATCGTCTACGGTCACATCCTCTCCCCGACCAGCCTCGACCTGCTGGTCCGCTGGGGCGACCAGCACTTCAGCGCCCGCCCGGTCCGCCGGGATCCGGCCACCGGGCAGTACACCGTCGGCGGTGCCGTCGCCGTCCGCCCCGGCGGACTCGACAGGCTGCCCGACGCCGCCGACCTGGTGGCCGGGGACTTCAACGGCGACCGGCGCACCGACCTGCTGATCCGCAGCCACACCGGCCGGACCGTGCTCTACCCGGGCGCCGACACCGGCCTCTTCGCCTCCGCGACCGACGTCGCCGACGCGAGCGGACGCAGCTGGGCGGCCGTCGAACACCTCACCGCCGGGAACTTCAACGCAGACGCCAAGAACGGCCCGGGCGGCACCAACGATCTCCGGGACGACCTGGTCGTCACCTGGATGTCCGACCACTCCGGCGCCGCACCCGACGGCGTCGGCCAGACCGAGTTCCTGCCCTCGACCGGCGCGACCCCGACGCTCTTCGGCAAGGAGGTCAGGCTCAAGGGCGCGCTGCCCGGCTACTTCTCCGACGCCTCGGACGCCCTCCTCGCGGACTTCCGCACCACCGGCACGGCGGACCTCGCCATCCAGAAGCCGGATGACCTACTGTTCAAGCCCGGCCGCGGTACCGGCACCTTCGGTGGCGGCGACACGGACAAGGCCTGGCCCGCCCCGGTCGGCCTGACCGCCGCCGACTTCGACGGCGACCTCGGCGTGGACCTGCTCTCCCGTGACGCCACCGGTGCGAGGCTGCGCCGGGGCACCAAGCAGTCCCCGCTCGGCACCTACGGGGACCCGGTCGAAGTCTCCCTGGGCAGTGGCATCGGCTGGTCCCAGGTGGCGGACGCGACCGCCGGCCGCTTCAGCTCGACCACCCACGCCGACCTGGTGGTTCGGCTGAAGGACGGCAGGCTGTTCCGCTTCGCCGGTACGCCGACCGGCTTCGACCCGGCCGGCGTCCAGATCACCGCCGGAGGCCTGGCCGACTGGAGCGACGCCGTCTCGATCACCGGCGGCGACTTCGACGGGGACGGCCGCGACGACCTGCTGGTCCGCTGGCGGGCCGGCAGCGCCTTCGTGTACCCGGGCGACGGCGTGGGCGGCCTCGCCGGCTCGAAGCCGGTTTTCGCCGTCGGCGCCCTGAGCGACCTGGCGGACCTCCAGCAGGCCGTGGTCTACGCGGGCCGCCCCCCGGTCAACGCCTACCGCTGGAGCGACGGTTCCATGCTGCTGGACGGGAACCGCTCGGCCAACCTCGTCGCCCCGGACGCCGCGGTGGTCACCGGGACCGCTCCCCAGCTGACCGTCCGCGCCTCCGACGACCAGGGCCGCGTCGCCTCCTTCAGCTACCGCCTGGACGAGGGCCCGGCGGTCTCGGTCGACGCCTTCCACAACACGGTGACCGTCCCGGTCGGTCAGCTCGCGCCCGGGGCTCACACGCTCGCGGTGACCGCCACCGACGCCGCCGGCCTCACCTCGGCCGAGACGGTCTGGCCGTTCACGCGGAAGTGACCCGACCCGGCGCCGGCCGCTGGGAACCGGAGGTCGGTTCCCAGCGGCCGGACGATCAGGAATTCGGACGATCAGGCGTCCGCCCGTGACCGTGCGGGAGACAGGACCGCGACCTCCTAGGCGAAGCAGACCACCAGCCGGTCCTCCGGCAGCGCCGCCAACGCCGTGACCGGGCCGGGGAACCGCAGGGCCGGGCCGACCTGTTCATGGGTCGCCACGTCCCACAGCAGCACCGTCCCGTCGACGCTGCCGGAGGCCACGACGGGGCGGCCGCCGAGGCTCGTGGTGGCCAGGGCACCGACCCGGGCCGGGTGGCCGGCCAGGGGCAGCCCCGACCTCTGACCGGCCGCGGGATCCCACAGGCGCACGGTGCCGCTCCCGTCGCCGGTGGCGACGACGGGCCGGCCGTCGAGCTCCGCCACGGCGACCGCGCAGACGGCGCTGTCGCCGGCGGCCGGGAACTCGCCGATCTGCCGCCCGGTCGTCAGGTCCCACAGTCGGACCTCCCTGTCCCAGCTCTGGTCGACGTCCATGTCGCTGCTGGTGACGGCGACGGGCCGGCCGTCGACCACCGCCGCGGCGGTCACGCGCACCGCGGAGCTGTGGCCGAGGAGCGGCGCGCCGAGCTGCCGGCCGGTGGCCACGTCCCACCGGCGGACCGTCGCGTCCTCGTGGCCGGTGACGGCGACCGGTCGGCCGTCGAGCACGGTGGCCGCCACACTCGGCGACGCCAGGTCGACGGGTAGCTCGCCCAGGTACCGGTCGGCCGTCAGGTCCCACATCCGCACGGGCCCGCCGGAGTCGCCGACGAGGGCGATCGGGCGACCGTTCAGTACGGTGACCGCCAGGGCGTCGACGCCGGCGAGGGGTGGCCCGCCGAGCGGGGCCCCGGCCTGGCGGCCGGTGGCCGCGTCCCACCGGCGGACCGTGAGGTCCCCGCCGGCGGTGACGACCACGAGGCGGCCGTCGACCACCGCGCTCGACGCTGCGGTGATCTCACCGAGGTGGCCGCGGTCGCGGTCGGAGCCGCGCGGCCGTTCGGCGGCCAGGTCCCACACGCGTGCCGTGGTGTCCCAGCTTCCCGTCACGACGAGCGGTCGGCCGTCGACGAGCGCGGCCGTCACGGAGACGATCTGCCTGGTGTGGCCGGTGAGGGGTTCGCCGAGTTGTCGGCCTGCCGTGAGGTCCCACGCCCGTACGGTCGCGA
>NZ_JBFAJO010000102.1:0-12196 GCF_040655255.1 Kitasatospora sp. NPDC050463 | reverse complement strand
TCCTTGCCGGCCGTCACGGCGACGGGCCGGCCGTCGAGCACCGTGGTCGCGAGGGTGGTGATCGGTTCGGTGTGGCCGGTGAGGGGTTCGCCGCGCTGTCGGCCTGCCGTGAGGTCCCACGCCCGTACGGTCGCGTCCTTGCCGGCCGTCACGGCGACGGGCCGGCCGTCGAGCACCGTGGTCGCGAGGGTGGTGATCGGTTCGGTGTGGCCGGTGAGGGGTTCGCCGCGTTGCCGGCCTGCCGTCAGATCCCACACCCGCACCGTCGCGTCCTCGCCGCCCGACACGATCACCGGCCGGCCCTGAAGCATCGTGATGGCCACCGCGCGGACGCCACCGACATGGCCGACGAGCGGCTTCCCAAGCCCCCGACCCGCGGCCAGGTCCCAGACCCGCAACGTGGCGTCGTGACCGGCGGACACCGCGATGAGCCGGGTTCGCGCCCGCGTCCGCAGGCGTCCGGCCACGCCCTCGACCACGGCCGTCGCCACCGAGCTGATCGGCCCGCCGTGTCCGGCACCAGGCTTGCCCACCTGCCGGCCGCTGCTCAGGTCCCAGACCCGCACCACGCCGTCCAGGCCGCCTTCGACCGCCACCGGCCGGTCGTCCATCACCGTGACCGCAGACGCGCCCTCCCGGTGGCCTGCGACGGTGAAGCGTTCGCCCATCCGCCGGCCGGTCGCCGGATCGCGCAGCTCCACCCTCTGCCCCGTGCCGAGCACCACGAGGACGCGACCACCGACCGTCGCGAACGCCGCCTCCACCGGGGCCCGGAGGCCGGGCAGCTCGGGGTACCCGCCGTCGAGCACGCGGTGGAGCCGGTGATCGACCAGGGTGCCGGTGGCCCAGTCCGTGTTCCACTGTGCGGCAGGATGCCCCGGCACCGGTACGGAGTTCAGCCGGACGGACAGCTCCCGGTCCCCGTACCGGGCCGCGTCGACCGCCAGCAGCCCGCGCCGCGTCGCCGCGTCGGCACCACCGTGCAGATGCGCCGACGCCCGGTACACCGCCGCCGCCGACCTCGCCCGCGGGCCGGCCGCGGCAGCCATTGCCGCCCTGACCCGCTCCGGGGACGCGCGGACCAGGAACTCCGGACCGGCCAACGGCCCACCAGCGAACAGTCCGTCCCCACTGACGGTTCCGAGATCATCGTGCATGGTCGGCCACGATACCCAGCCCGGTGAAGGCCCAGTGGATGCCCGATCGATGCCAGCTGCAGGCCCGTCACCGGCCCCCGTAACCTGCTGCCATGGCGATCCACCGCTTCGGGCCCACCGAGTTCCAACTCGTGCTGCTGCGCCGGATGGCTGACTACAACCCCGAGCTGGTCGAGCAGGCCGTGCGGCGGCTCGGCGCGACGCGCGGCACGATGCGCGAGGCGAACAAGCGCTGGCAGGCGATGATCCGATCGCCCCGGTTCCCGCACGGCGCCCGTCGGTACGCCGCCGTGCTCGGCCCGCCGCAGGCGAGCGTGCCGCGCCGGATCGGCGATCTCGCCTGTACCGCACAGCGGTGGCCCCTGCCGCTCTGGCCCGAGCTGCGCTTCGAACTCCTGCTCGGCCCGGCGGAGTCCGGCAGCCCGCCGCTGAACGAGTGGCTGGTTCGCGCGGCGGATGCCCCGGCCCCGGTGCTGCGCACGCTCGCCGACCTGACGCCGTGGAGCTGCGTGGTGGCCGATCTGGGCGCCGCGTTCCCGCCCGCCGTGCCGCGCGAGGGCAGTGCGCCCACCCGCTTCCAGCTCGACTTCACCGCCCCGGACGCCACCGGCCGGCCGCGCTCGCTCACCGCCGACTTCACCTGGGGCCTGCTCCAGGAGGTCCGGCCCGCAGACGCCTGGCGTCGCGCTCCTCCTCCGGCTCGGAGGAGGATGCGAGTGCGGAGAAGGTCGAGTTCGGCCCTGCCATACCCGGCGCGTTCGAGCAGCCTAAAAGTTACGTGGAATATGTCTAGGGTGATCATGTCTCCGGTGTAACCACGGACTTGGGAGATGGCTTGAGCGGCACGACGGTGCTGACGGAGAAGTGGCCGGTGTTGAGCCGGCACGAGCAGGCGGCGGTCTGGTTGCAGACCTGGAGTGTCGCGGTCAGCGGCCCAGCCTGTGTCGGATGTAATCCGGCTGGGCCGCACCGATCTCGATGCGGTTCTCGTCGAGGCCGTTGACGATCCGCAGACAGCCCTCGGTGAAGGCGAACTCCACCGCCACCGTTCCGGCTGCCAGGTCATGGTCTGCTGGCCGCCACTCAAGCAGCGCGACCTCGCGCAGTTCCTGGCCGACAAACGGCTCCAGGCGTTCATCGCTGTGAGACCACTGGGGCGTGAGCTCGAACCACTCCCACCCGGTGATGGCCGCTGCGGTGTCGATCGTGTTCCAGCCGATCGAGAGTTCGTCCAGCTTCGAATGGCAAATCTCCACCTGGAGGCCCTCGATGTCCAACACCACCGGGCAGTCGGCGAACCAGTCTCCGTCCTCGACGAAGCGCACCAGTGCGAATCCCGTCAGCCGCCTACCAGCGAGCATTGCCAGACGTGATCCGTGCGCCTGCCGAACCGCCTCGATCCCGACTAGGAAGGACGGCTTGAAACCAGAGATCCCCATGTCCACAGCAGCTGAGTCTTCCGGCCTGCGGCCCAATCGGCCACCACATATTCGAAGCAGCAGGATCCTCGGCGCCACTTGACAGCTTGGTCCACAGAAGTGGCGTTCGCGGATGGTGGCGACGATTCGACGGGGCCGACCGCGGACGTCGAGCATGCCGTCGGGTTCTGCCGGTGGCTCTGGACGTCGAATGGACCGGTCGGCCGCGCGGCCCAGGCCTCGCACACGGTTCAGCCCGATGCTGCGCTGCTCCCCGCGCGCCCGGGACACCACAGGTCGATCCTGTCACCGCTGCCCGGCTGCCCGGCCGCTCCCCGTCCGTCCCCGATGTCGCAGCGCCCCGGGAACCCGGCTGGGTGCGGCCGACCTCTCGTACAGGGGGCCGCCGGTCGGGCAGACTGGGAACAATGTCACATTGCTTAAGGAGTGCCATGTCCGATCCGATCCTGTTCACAGAACGACTGGCGGTGCGTCAGTGGACCGCCGCCGACCGGGACCGGGCCTTCTCCGTCTACTCCTGTTGGGAGGTCGCCCAGTGGCTCGGGAGCACTCCTCGCGCCCTGGAAGAGCCCATCGAGGCTCTCCACTTGATCGAGCGGTTTCGTCTGCGGTCGGCGGACCCCCGCTTCGGGGTCTGGGCGCTCGAACGCCGGGACGGCGGTGCAGTGGCCGGCTCGGTCATGCTGCTGCCGCTTCCGGACGGGGGCGGCGAGGTCGAGATCGGCTGGCACCTCCACCCCGACTCCTGGGGCCTCGGGTTCGCCACGGAGGCTGCGCGGGCGGTCCTGGCGAAGGGCTTCGCGGATGGCGTCGATGAGATCCGGGCCTTGGTCCGGCCGGGCAACCACCCGTCCGCTGCCGTCTGTCGCCGCATCGGCATGGTCTTGACGGGTCGGACGGGCCGCTGGTACGGCGCCGACATGGAGGAGTTCCTCGCCAGCCGAACCCGGTGACTCCGGCCGCCCCGTTCCCAGCGGGGTTCCCCGCGGTCCCGGGGAGGGCCGGGCGGCCGCGCTTTTGCCGCCCGGGGTGATCTCCGGCGTGGCCAGAAGTCGAGACATTCATGGCCGTGCGATGGGGCCTGCTTCGAGGCGTGCCGGTCGTTCCTGGGATGCGCGCAGGGTGAGCTTCCCTTCAGCTGGAGGTCCGGCGTGAATGTGCTGCAGAGCCGGCCAGGTCATCGCGTCCGGTGTTTCCCGTCGCTGAACCTCGCGGTCTGTCTGATCGACGCGTGGGCGCCGGAGACCGAGGTGGTGGCGGCGGCGAGGAGGGTCTGGTGCCCCTGTCGCCTGTCGCCTGTCGCCAGTCGCCTTGGCCGAGGCTGCGCACCCGATCGGCTGGGTCGGCGACCCGAGCTGCGGCGTGGTCAAGGCTGGCGGCTCTCGTCGTCCGCCGGCCACCTCGCCAACTGGCCCGCCCGCTGCGGGCGTCCGGTGAGATCGAGTTCGCCGCTGGCCATCTGCACCCGCCCGGTGTTCCGCTGCCACGCGCCGCCTGAGCCGCGCCGCCGTTCCGCCCAAGCACCGACGCGCCACCGCCCGCGCTGGCCCGACGCGCCCGCCCGGGCGTCGCGGACGGGAAGGGGAGGCCCGCCCTTGACCGGGCTCGGAGGTGCGCGGAGACTTGTTATACAAAGTATGCGTGCCCCGTAGGTGTACGTTGCCCCCCTCCGCACTGCGGATCCGGGACCCGACCACGTACCCGAAGCGAACCCCTCCCCGTGGGCGGCCTGCCCCCCGACCGGCGGCCCCGACGGGGCCGACACCCGACCCGGGCCGGTGCGGCCGGTCGCGCCCGTGAGCGATCACGCCGGGCGTGGGCGCCACGCGGGGCCCGGGCGGCAAGAGAGGGGAGGCGCCGAGATGCCCTTCCACCCCGATAGTCCGGTCCGCCCGCGCTTCTGGCTGGAGATCGCCCTGGGGAGCCTCTCCGGGCTGCTCTTCCTGGTCACCCTGGTCTGGCCGGACTGGATCGAGCTGCTGCTCGGTCTCGACCCCGATGCCGGTAGCGGCGCGGCCGAGTGGCTGATCGTCGCCATCACGGCCACAGCCACCGTCGCCTGCGCCGTCGGCGCACGGATCGAGTGGCGCAGGACTCATCCGGCCGCCGCCCGGGCAGCGCGGTGACGGCCGACTCAGGGAAGGAAGACCACCATGCCTGATGGCACGCCCGCCGCCACGCCGGAGTCCATCCCCGACCTGGTCCGGCAGGCCCCACTGAGCTTCGTCGGCAGGGTCACCCGGTTGGGAGACACGCCCCTGGCGGCCGTCACCGCCGACGAACGGACCGCGGTCGTCAAGGTCGACGAAGTACTGCACGCACCCGACGCGTTCCGCAGACTCGCCGGCAGCGAGGTCACCGTCCAGTTGTCCGCCGACCTCGACCCGCCGGCGGTCGGCGACACGGCCGCGTTCTTCACCACGGGCGCGGTCTACGGCGAAGGGCTCGCCGTGGACGAGGTCGGGCGGCTGCCCGCCGCCGACGTCCAGCCGCACCTGACCCTCGCGGCCACCACGGCCGACGCGATGCCCTTCTCCGCCGTGTTGCGCGGCATCAGGGACGAGGACATGACCACCCACGCCGGTGAGGCGGACGCGGTGGTCGTCGGCACCGTCGTCGGCCTGGAGAAACTGCCGGGCAACGAGGACCGCCCGGTCTCCGAGCACGACCCCGACTGGTGGCGGGCCCAGCTGGACGTGAGTCACGTGGAGTCGGGGGACGTCTCCCCGGGACGGCTCGCCGTCCTTTACCCCAACAGCCGGGACATCCACTGGTACCGGGTTCCGAAGCCGAGTCCGGGACAGCAGGGCATGTGGATCCTGCACACCACGGAGGGCGCCGAGGACGAGTCCACCGGGCACGCCCTGCGCGACGCGGCGCGATTCCAGCTGCTCGATCCCGACGACCGCCAGCCGACGCGGATGCTCGCGGTACTGCAGGAGCGGAGGTGAGCCGTCGTGCCCACGCTGAAGATCGTCAACATCACGCCGAGGTCGTTGAGCGGTGACATCGGCCAGATGGGCGAGCCCAACCTCGCGGTCAACCCCGAGAATCCCGACGAGATCGTCGCGACCGCCTTCACTCCCGACCCCATGGGCGGCCCGCTCGCGCCGATCTACGTCTCTACGGACGGCGGTGACACCTGGGTGCTGAGGAGCGTCGTCCCCGGCGGTGTCCCCGGCACCGGCACGGGCGACATCACCGTCGGCTTCACGCCCACGGGCGGCACCCTCTACGCGGGGATCCTCAATGCCCGGCTGAGCACCGCGACCCGTCTCCGGATGCAGATCCTGCGGACGCCCGACGCGCGATCGACGACGCCGATGCAGATCCTCGTCGACCGCGGCGGGCCGGACCAGCCCTGGGTCGTCACCGAGGCCGTCGCGAACGGCAACGGCCGTGGCCGGGTCTACGTCGGCAACAACGACGTCGGTCTGAGTAGCGGACGCACGGCCTCCGTGGATGCCTCGGACGCCTCCCCGACCGCGCCGGCGCCGTCCGGTTTCGTGGCCACGCCGATCGAGCGGCGCTCGACCTCCGGCCAGGACGGGCCGCCCGTGCGGATCGCCGCGCATCCCGACGGCACCGTGTACGCGGCGTTCACGAGCTGGCAGAACCGGTCCGGACCCGACTTCCGCAACGTCACCTTCGACGTCGTGGTGACCAGGGACGACACCGGGGGCGTCGGCCCCAACCCGTTCCGGTCCCTCACCGACGCGAACGGGATCGCCGGCCAGAAGGCCGCGGCCCAGCGGTTCGTGGTGTTCGACGACGAGATCGACGGGCAGCGCCTCGGCGGTGACCTGACGATCGCGGTCGACCCCCGCGACTCGGCAAGCGTCTGGATCGCTTGGTGTGACCGCGTCGGCGGGCCTGCGGGGGTGGACAACACCCTGCATCTGCAGCACTCCGCCGACCGGGGCCGGACGTGGTCCGCCGCCCGCACGCCGCCCGTCAACTCCGTGCTCTCCACGGCCATCAACCCCGCGCTGGCGGTGAACTCCGACGGCCTGGTGGGGCTGCTCTACCAGGAGTTCGTCGAGGACCAGTGGCGGACGGTGCTGGAACTGACGGCCGACGGCTGGCAGACGGCGCCGGCGCGGCAGGTGCTGCACCAGGCGGCGCTGAGGCCGTCGGTGAGCCTGAACGGGAAGCCGTTCCTCGGTGACTACATCCGGATGATCACGGTCGGCCGGGACTTCTACGGCGTGTTCGCGGGCGACAACCTGCCGGACAACGCCAACTTCCCGGCCGGCGTGATGTACCAGCGCAGGGCCAACTTCGTGACCCGTCAGCTGTTCGACGTCGACGGCGTCCACCGGGTGCCGACCTCGCTCGACCCGTTCTTCTTCCACCGGGCCGCGTAGTCCACGGCACTGGTCGGCAGCACTGTTGTTCACGGCACTGTTGAGGCGCCCGCCGGTCGGCGGGCGCCTCGATCGCAGTTCAGACCACTGTGGTCGACAGGTGTTCGATCGCGCTCAGAGCGCCGCCAGGCAGAACTGGACGAGCCCGGCGTCGACGTCGAGGACGATCTGCTCCATCTCGGGCCAGAGCGGCTGGAAACTCTCGCCCCACTCGATGGTGAAGGCGAGGATCTTGCCCTTCTCCGGATCGACGAAGTGGCGCGAGAACGCGTAGTCGTCACTGGTTCCACTGGTCGGGTACAGGTGGAACCCGGACATCGGCTTGTAGGTACGGCCGCGCACACCGTGCAGTCCCTGGCAGAACTGTTCGGCGAGGAGGGCGGCGTTGTCGGCGTCACTCTTCTCGATGAACTCCGCGTAGGCGAGGTCGCCGGCCACGCCACGCTTGCCGTCGAAGAAGGGGTTGCGGAAGTTCATGTCGGGTTCGATGGACTGGTTCTCGTCGTCGCCCCAGACGAAGAGCATGTCCTCGGCGTGACTGTGCACATCGACGAACCACCGCGTCCACGGGAACTCGTCGAGGAGCCAGCGGACGTTGCGGGTCTCGGGCTCGGAGAAGGCGTGCGGGCCCTCGTACACCTGGAGGTCGCACGGATCGGCCGAGACGTGGGGGCCGGCGGTCGGCGCGAAGGCGGTGGCGAAGTCGAAGAGGAAGTCGAAGTTGCGGTTGATGTCGACACCGATGCATCTCGGGTGGCCCCCGGAGTTGGCCGGGTTGCGGTTCTTTCGCCACATCGGGTCGACGGTCTGGCTGTAGCGCCGGCCGTCCGGGTTGACGAGCGGGAAGACGACGAGGTCCAGCTCGTTCAGCACACGCTGGACCTGGTCGGCGGTGAAGGTGGTACCGCCGTAGGCGAGACCGGCGTGGGAGTCATAGGCCTCCAGCAGGTCGGCGGCGAGGTGGACCAGCACCTCGCAGCTGCCCCATTCACGGGCGTGCAGACCTCCGGTCAGGACGACGCAGTCCTTGGGGGCCAAGGACTCCGCGCCGATCCGCAGGGCGTGGCTCATCCGGCCTTCGACGGAGCGTTCGGGCAGGTCGATCAGGCCGGTGAGGGAGGGGAACGCGGTGGAGAGGCTGACCACGGCGGATTCGACCTCGTTGATGTTGAGATACGACATGGCGGGTCAGTCCCTCACCTTGACGGCCAGGCCGTGCGGATAGGCGTCGGCCGGGGCGAACCGGTCGCCCTCGCCGACCTGCGCCTGGGCGAGGCGGCCGGCTTCGGACGCGTTCTCGACCTCCTCGACGGTCACGCCCACTCGCTTGAGGGCCGCGACCTGGTCGGAGGGGACGTAGGCATCGATGCTGTAGCGGCCGTCCGGCCCCCGGGTGGGGGTGCCGCCGACGTCGGGGCGGACCTCGCGGAGCAGCGCGCGCAGGGTGTCCGCGTCCTTGGCAGTGACGCGGACGCGGAGAATGTCATAACGGGCAGTGGACATGGCGACCTCTTTCAGGCGCCGTCGGGTCTCACACCAGCGATTCCGACGGCGCGGGGCGCTGATGTACGTGTATGTCCGATGCGTACCCCGTATCCTCAGCGTGCGCTTCCGCCGTAGAAGGAGTCAAGGGGAGCCTGCGGCATCCCGTTCAGCAGGCATTCCAGGCCGGCGAGCAGCTCCCGTTCGTCGTCGTAGTCGGCGAGCCGCGGGACGAGCGCGCGCAGCCGGGGGTAGTCGGTGGCGGGCAGCCGGTGCAGGCCAAGGCGCAGCATCGGGTCCGGCTCGTCGGGGTTGTCGACCACCTGGCGCTTGTCGACCAGGAGGAAGCCCACGTTCCAGGCGACGTAGGCGCGGTAGACGGTGAGTGCGGTGGCGTCGTCGAACCCGGCCCGGCCCAGGACGGCGAGGATGTGCTCGGTGAGTTGGAGCGCCGGCGTGGGGCGGCGTGCCACCGGGACGGTGAGCGGCCGGGTGGCCACCAGCGGCAGGATCGCGGGGTGAGCGTGGGCCACCGAGGCGAATGCGCGGGCGATCCGCCGCAGCTCCGCGCGCCAGGCGGGGAGCTCTGGCTCGGCGGCGGAGCCGCCCGGGACCGCCTCGGCCGAGCTGCGCAGCCGGTCGTTGATCTCGGCGAAGAACGCCTCGACCAGCCCGTCGAGCAGCGCCTCCTTGCCCGGGGTGTAGCGGTAGATCGCCATCGACTCGACGCCGAGGCCGGCGGCCAGTCGGCGCATGGTCAGTGCCGCCAGCCCCTCCTGGTCCACCAGCGCGACGGCTGCCGCGAGCACCAGCGGTCGGCTCAGGCGCCGCCGCTTCTCGGGGCCGTCCGGCTCAACCATGTCCGTACTCCTCGCACGCCGGTCAGGCGGATGGGACGAGATAGGACCAAGAATACAAGGTAAATATCGGGCATATGTCTCACGCGGTGGCCGGGCGTCAGCGCTTGCGGCCGACGCCGGCGTACATCCAGCGGGTGGTGCCGGCGGTCGGGCGATCCGGCCGCCGGAGCGGGGCGAAGTCGACGCCGGGCTCCAGCAGGTCCCAGACCTCGAAGAGCCCCTCGGCCGCGGCGCGGCCCCGGTCCGTGATCCCGGATGCGGTGTTGTCCCAGGTCTTCGCCACCTCGGCGGCCCGCTGGGGGTTGCCCTCGCAGGTGCTGTGGTAGACGAGCAGGTGACTGTTAGGTGTATTGACCCGCAGGGTTGTTGACGCGGGTGATCGGGGGTTGGCCTCCGAGTGCGGTGTGGCAGCGATGGTAGTTGTACTGGTGCAGGAAGGTGGCCAGGGCCGCGGTGCGCTCGTCGTTGCTGGTGTAGGGCCGCTGGTAGGCCCATTCGTCGAGCAGGGTTCGGTTGAAGCGTTCGACCTTGTCATTGGTCTGCGGCCGGTAGGGCCGGATGCGTTTGTGGGTGATGCCGGCATCGGTCAGGGCCGGGGCGAACAGCTTGGATTTGTAGCAGGAGCCGTTGTCGGTCAGGACGCGTTCGACGGTGATGCCGTGGCCGGTGAAGAACGCCTGTGCGCGCTGCCAGAACGCGATCGCGGTCTCCTGGCGCTCGTCGGTGAGAACCTCGCTGTAGGCGAGACGGGATTGGTCGTCGACGGCGGAGTGGACCTAGCTGTAGCCGATCACCGGCTTGCAGCTCCTGCGTTCGGCGGTGGTGGCCTGGCGGTTGCGGTTGCCGGCCTCGCGGCCGACCGTGCGCCAGCCGCCGCCGTCGGGGATGGTGCCGAGCTTCCTGATGTCGACGTGGACGAGTTCGCCGAGTCGGGCCCGTGCGTAGCGGCGGATCGGCTCGCCTGTGGGCCGGTCGAGCCAGGCCAGGCGGTTCAGGCCGTGCCGGACGAGCACGCGGTGCGCAGTAGAGGTCGGGATGCCGAGGATCGGGCCGATCCGGGCCGGGCTGAGTTTGCGCTCGCGCCGCAGCTCGCAGATCCGGGCCTCGGTCGCGGAGGTGTGCGGTGCGGGGTGGTGTGGGGCCTGCTGGAGCGGTCCAGCAGGCCCTCCTCGCCCTCCGCTCGCCAGCGCCGCATCCACTTGTGGGCGGTAGCCCGGGATATCCCCATCTCGGCGGCGACATGCGCCACCGGGCGGCCCGCGCCGACACGTTCGACCAGGAGCCGCCTGCCGTGCACGGTCAGCCGGGCATTACGGTGGGACACGAAGACCTCCGTGTGTGGTGTGGAGCCTAGACACCTCCACCACACCGGAGGTCTTCGCCGTAATCAAGCCCGACCACCGTCAACAACGCTCGGATCAATACACCTAGACGGAGTTCGAGCGTCGGCTGGGGTCCGGGTGGCTCTCCAAGCAGGCGACGTAATCGTCGCTGCACCCGTTCATGCACGCGTCGTGTTCCGTGAGGTCGGGTCCCAGGATCACGGAGTTGCAGTTCTTTTCGCATTTACTAAGGCGTTGGGAGCAGGTAGGGGGCCCCACATCGGGACGATCCGGCCGGTGGCGTCGCGGGGGTTCGGTTGGCCTGCCCTGTAGGAGCCTGTGTTGCGGTAGAGGGATGCTTCGGCGTGGAACCCGGGCATGGTCATGATGGTGCTCTCCTCTGGGTCGCCGGGCGCAGAAGCCCTCGTCCACCGGTCAGCCGGCGCCGACAAGCAGAACGCCCCGAGTGCCGTCCGCAAGACCGCCTCTCCCTGTTAAGGCTACGCTCGCCGGGCCCGTGTGACCTGCCGGGCCGTCGGCTGCTGCGGCAGTCAGCTGCCCGTCCTGTGGGGCGGCCACGGCGCGGGTCGTCCCCGCTTCGCGTTCCGGTCCTGTGGCTGCGCGCCGGCTGCGCGCTGGCTGCGCCCGCCGCCTACCGCCGTTGTTGTTATCCACCGCCAGGTGCTCCGGGCGTGGGGAGCTGTTGCCGGAGCCGCGGGAGGCGGTGCGGCGAGAGCGCCTGCACCCGGCCGCTAGCCTAGGGGACGAAGGCCGCAGCCGATCTGACTTTGCGGATCTCTCGGGCGGCTTCTTCGACGGCTGCCCGTTCCTGTTCGGACAGCGCCGCCAACGTGCGGCGCATCTCATCGAGTAACTTGGTGTAGCCGACAATATGGTCGTCGATGTTGCGGATCACTCAGTCGGCGGCGCCCATCGCCAGTGCCGACTCCTTGTCGGCCCGCAGCTCTGCCACCTGTCGTTCCAGGGCTGGCAGGTATGAGGCATCGGGCCGGTAGAAGTCACACCCGGCGCATTGGAAGCGGATGCGGCAGTGCTGACCGCCGGCCCTGACGTTGCTCGGCTCGCTGCACCTGCCGTAGGGGACTGCGACCGTTTGGCCCTCGTAGGCCAGCGCGTCGCTGTAGCCGTGAGGGTTGCCGTGCCGGTCGATGGTCATCCGGGCCACCGTCTCGACCGCTATGCGCTTCCGCTCCAGGGAGACCTTTAATGGTGCACTCGGGTATTGGAACTGTCCGAATGCCTCGGCGTGGGCGACGGCGAGGTCGCTCATTGAGGTCGCTCGTCCCAGCTGAAGGTGACCTCTCCGGTGGTGCTGTCGCGGTTGATGCGGCCGCTGCGTGGCGCCAGTCCGAACTCCGCTTCCGCCCACTTGGCGATCGTCGGTGCGAGTGCCGCCTCGGCGTAGTCGACCTCCACGATCTCCAGGGCATGGATGGTGATCAGCACGTAGCTGGGGCCTTCGCCCTGATGGGTGGACACGCTGATACTGGATCTGCTTGATCCGGAGGAAGCGAGAACACCGCCGATGGCGATGAAGGACTACTCGGA